>NZ_JAPRFV010000004.1:0-278004 GCF_035725965.1 Enterococcus sp. E5-162
TAGCATATTGCTTGCTTGTTAAAAATGTTTGTTGTCTTGAATTGAATCAAGACGCCCTACACATTTGGTTTGTCTTACTTTGTTCAGTTTTCAAAGGTCTACTTCATCGGAAATGTTTTTCCGATTTGTTTTGGCTGCCGTAGCAACTTTTATATCATATCAGAGTGACAAGTGATTGTCAACTCTTTTTTAAAAGTTTTTTCGATTTCGTTTTTCGAAATCTTTCAGCAACTCATTTATCATAACTTGTCGTTTGTTATTTGTCAAGAACTTTTTTGAAGTTTTTTTCGATAGAATCAAGCTTCGCAAGCTGTTCTTTTTTAACGACTCAGTTATCTTATCATGTCATCATAAACATGTCAATAACTATTTTTTAAGTTTTTTCAGAAACGTGATATAACGTCCACTTCGGAATCAACGCTGTTAAATTTATCATGTATTTCTTCCTTGGTCAACTATAAATTAAGCATTACTTTGTGAAATGATTTTTCGATCAATTATTATTATTCGTTATACAACCGTTTTCTACATATTTTGAAAACAAAATGCACTAAAAAATTATCTATAGCAGAACATTTCATTGTCTTTTTTGGATCAAACAATAAAAAAAAGAAGTTTGAAAAAAATTCAAACTTCTTTGCTCGCTTAATCTGTATTTTAGAAGAAAGGCACTCCCTCTACTTCGTAAGTTCCAAGAACAGAGCGCATTTGACCTGGTTCTTCCCAAATATATCCTTCGCCTAATTCTTCTCTTTGATTCTTTTGTTCAGTCTCAAAGACAAACAACGGAACATTTTCCTGATTAATATGTGTATTTGTCAATTCCATCAAACTAATCTTGCTAACATCGATATGAACTATTTCTTTTAAGAAATTAAGTATATTCGCTAAACCAGTCTTCCCTTCAGAAAGTTCCGCTAACGCAAATTCCAACTTGTCATCAATTGAATGGACCAAAAATTTTTTAGAACCATCCTCCAAATGCAACATAATTGTACCAGCAACTCTTTTGCTTGCCAAAATTTCCACCTCGATCACCTTGTTCTATGGCTTACATAAAAATTCTAGCACATTTTCAGAAAAAATACACACTTTTTATTTCTTATTTTCTTTCCGTTCTAATTCAGATAACGCTTCTTCTATCCAAATAGGTAACTGCTCCGCAATAGTGGCAAAACCGATTTTACGATTTTTATTCGTGAAATATCTTTTTCTACGATAAGGAACAGCTGGATTTGTTTTTTCTAATGTTCTTAAAGATAAACTGATTTTTTTGGAATATTCATCAATGTCGATGATCTGAACGGTTACTGGCTGCCCGACTTTTAACAATGAATGGATATTTTTCGTATAACCGGATTGTACTTCCGAAACATGAATAAGTCCTTGCGTCTCATTATCAAGAGAGACGAATGCCCCATAAGGCTGTATCCCTGTTACTTTTCCTTCAATTATTTGTCCAATTTTATAAGTCATCTACTTCCCTCTCTTCGCATTTATCATTATACTGTAAATAGCGCAAAAAAAGAAGCGACGAAAATGACTGGAGGTATTGAGATGATCGAATTTGATAAAAAGATTTCAAGAAAAGATACAGAAAGTGTAAAATGGGACGCGATTGCCGAGACATATCAAATGGATGATTTACTTCCTTTGTGGGTAGCAGATATGGATTTCTTATCTCCCGAGGGGGTAGCTAATGCGTTTAGTGAATACATCAAACACGGAATCTTTGGTTATGCCACTCTATCTGATAAACTCTATCAGGCTATCATTCATTGGGAACGTCAACGCCATGCTGTTGAGTTGACGAAAGAAAATATTGTTTTTACGAGTGGTGTGTTGACTAGTTTAGCTGCAGCAGTACAAACTTTTACAAAACCAGGCGATTCTATTTTGATTCATGACCCAGTTTATCCTCCATTTTCCTCTATTATAGAAACAAATCAACGTCACATTGTTCGAAGCTCTTTGCTAGAAAAAAATAATCATTTTGTCATGGACTTTTCTAACATGGAGAAAAAAATAGAAGAAAACAATGTAAAAGCAATGATCTTGTGCAACCCTCATAATCCAGGAGGTCGCGTTTGGAGCAAAGAAGAATTGAAACAGTTAAGCGAATTGTGTTTAAAACATCGAGTGTTTCTGTTTAGTGACGAAATCCATCAAGATTTGACTTTATTCGATCATACATTTACTTCCATGCTGACGATTAATCCCGATTTGGACGATTTGCTCATTGCCTTTACTTCTGCAACAAAGACTTTCAATTTAGCTGCAATCAAAAATTCAATGGTATTTATCAAAAATCCAGAGCTGAAAGCTAAATTTGAAAAACATCTAGTGATGAATCAACAGCACGAAATCAACACTTTTGGTTTGATTGGGACTCAAGCGGCTTATGAGACCGGTGGAGAATGGTTAAACCAATTGATTCCTTATCTAGAAAAAAATGTTCAAACAGTTAATCAGTTTTTTGAACAGCATCTTCCGAAAGTGAGAATAATGAGCCCTGAAGGAACTTATTTAATGTGGTTGGATTTTACCGCTTATATTTCAGACGACCAGAAATTAGAGAATACTCTAGTGAGAAAAGGAAAAGTCGTATTAAATCCTGGTATCACATTTGGTCCTTCCGGTCATGGACATATGCGCTTGAATATTGCTTGTCCAGAAGAAACTTTACTAGAAGGACTTCATCGAATCAAGCACGCTTTAGAAACAACCGAATAAATCAGTTATCAAAGTAAAAGGACGAGACCTTACTAGGTTTCGTCCTTTTCTATAAATACTCCGTATCATACCAAACTATTCTGAAATTTCGATTGTTTCAATCACTATGTCATGTACAGGGCGGTCTTGCGGACCACGTTGCACATTTGCAATTTCATCTACTGTATCCATTCCTTCCAGTACATGTCCAAAGACTGTATGTCGGAAATCTAACCAAGGGGTTCCGCCACCTTTATACGCTTCAATGATTTCTGATGGGAATCCAGCACCTTCCAATTGTCCAAGCATATTAGCTGGCACATTTGTGTTATTTACAATAAAGAATTGGCTTCCGTTTGTGTTTGGACCTGAATTTGCCATAGATAAAGCTCCGCGAAGGTTGAACAGTTCACGACTGAATTCATCTTCAAAACTTTCTCCATAAATACTTTCTCCACCCATTCCTGTTCCAGTTGGATCGCCGCCTTGAATCATGAAATCAGGAATAACACGGTGAAAAATCACGCCATCATAATAACCTTTTTTGGAAAGTTCAATGAAATTTTGAACCGTCTTCGGTGCTAGTTCAGGGAATAATTGGACAGTAATGTCACCACGGTTTGTTTTGATAACAGCTTTTGGTCCTTTTTCACTTTTTAAATCTAGTTGTGGGAATCCCATATTGTTTCCTCCTATTATTTGCATACTTCATAAATAATAATAACATAATACCTAACCTTCCGTAAAAATACTAGATTTGTTTTTCTTTATTTTTTCATCACTGCCTGCATTCCATGAATAAATTCTATGACTGACCATTTCAACTTCAAATATTTTTGAGAAGCATTCTCAATTAAATTCTGCTATAGTGTGAAAAGGGAGGAATTTTTTATGGAAATCTATGACATTACAATTATCGGTGCAGGTCCTGTAGGGATGTTTGCCGCTTTTTATGCAGGAATGCGCCAAGCTAAAACAAAAATCATTGACAGTCTACCTCAACTTGGTGGTCAATTAGCAACATTATATCCTGAAAAATATATTTACGATATCCCAGGTTATCCAGCAATCAAAGCAAGTGAATTAATCGATCAATTAGAAAAACAATTAACTACTTTTAATCATACATTTCATTTAAAAGAAGAAGTTCTCTCGCTTACTCGTGAAGACGAAGTTATCGAGATCACTACAAATAAAGGCATACATTATTCTAAAGCAGTCATTTTAACTTTAGGGAATGGTTCATTCCAGCCGAGAAAATTGAATTTAGATAATGCTGAAGCATTCGAAAACCACGGATTGGATTATTTCGTAAATGATTTGATGAAATACGCCGGAAAAAAAGTTGCTATTGCTGGAGGCGGCGATTCTGCTATCGATTGGGCATTGATGTTGGAGCCTATTGCAAGCGAAGTTTACCTGATCCATCGTCGTCCGGAATTCCGTGCGCATGAACATAGCGTATCGCGTTTGAAGTCTTCAACTGTCAACTTGCTTACTCCATATCTAATCGATGGATTGTCTGGCAACGCTGGAGAACTGTCAGACATCCGCTTAAAAAAAGTGAAGAGCGATGAAACAATTGATTTGATGATTGATGCTCTGATCGTCAATTATGGATTCACTTCTAATTTAGAACATCTCTCTTCTTGGGGACTTGATAGTACTAGAAATGCCATCACTGTAAAATCAGATATGTCTACTTCTATTCCAGGTGTTTATGCAGCTGGTGATATCTGTACCTATGAAGGAAAAGTGAAACTGATTGCTACTGGGCTCGGTGAAGCACCTACCGCAGTGAACAATGCTTTACACTACATTAATCCAAAAGAACGGACTCAGCCTGGTCACAGCACAAGCTTATATGATAAAAATCTTCGGCCTAGTTGATTTTTTAGATTCCTCTGCATTTCAAGCGAGATCCGAAAGCAGTTTCTTGCATTTTTTTCATGTTCCGTTAACATGAAATAGAGAAAGAAAAAATAAAGGGGGAGCAATAATATGGTCGTCAAAACTGAGACTTTAGAAGAAAAGGCAAGAGAACTATTGAAAGAACGTGGCGTAACTGTAGAAGATATCGCACAACTTGTCATGTTTTTACAAAAAGACTATATTTCTGATTTGACTTTGGCAGATTGTACTGAAAGTGTCAACAGCGTATTAACAAAACGTGAAGTACATAACGCCATTATCACCGGAATCCAATTAGATATATTAGCAGAAAAGAAAAGATTGATGGATCCGTTGCAACACATTATCGAAGATGACGAAGGTCTTTACGGTATCGATGAGATCTTAGCTTTATCAATCGTGAATGTTTACGGTACGATTGGCTTTACGAACTATGGCTATATCGATAAAGTGAAACCGGGTATTTTAAAAGAACTAAACAGCCACGATGGCGTTCATGTCCATACCTTCTTAGATGATATCGTTGGAGCAATCGCTGCTGCTGCTGCCAGTCGATTAGCACACAAAGAACCAGAAAAAAGAAGTCGACTTACTCAATAAATCAAAAAAAGAAAGAAAACGTCTATTTAGACGAGTTCTTTCTTTTTTGTTTGTTTCAAACTATTTTTCCCTAAGAAAAGAAAAATAGCAAAAAATACTTCTAATACTACAAAGAACAAGATAAAGCTATGCATGAAAAATTCTTCTGGAAGTACATTGATGATTGGATCAGTTACAGGATCGAATAACCAGTCATCGTTGTTGAAAAACGTTTCATGAAAAAGGATAAAAAAGCGATCAAATCCAATCATCATGAAAAAACCAAAAATGACTGGCAGCAACATGCCAATCTGAAACGGACGAATCAATCGCCAAAGACGATCATTCTTTTGCAAATATCTGATAAACAAAATACTTGGGATCAGAGTGATGAAAAATACAGCATAATCCACTAAAAACAAAATTTTCACTTCATAAAAATGATGAGCTCCGCTAGCAGAAACTGGAAAGTCCGGCAAACTGAGGACTGTTTGGAAGGGATTATTAAGATAATTCATCAGGTGATCAAAATTTTTCAGTAATGTCTCTTGGTCTAAAGAAGTATAATCCAAAATATGCAAATGTCCGATATCAAATACATACAGCGGTCGAAAATTGATCGTCACTCCAACTGCCAAACTGATCAGTGTCAGAAACAGGCTGAATAATCCGGCATATTCCAACCACCGCCATCTCGAATTTTTCATATTAGAAGCTCCATTCATCCAATGATCGTTTCACAAAGGTAGCTGGGATAGGCAGCCCAGGTACATCTTCTTCTTTTGTGAAACCTGATAAAACGAGCAAAGTATCGATATTATTACGTATCCCTGCTTGGATATCTGTTTCATAGTTATCTCCAACCATGATTACTTCTTCTTTTTGCAGACCTAATACTTCAACGGCTTTATCCATAATGATTGCTTCTGGTTTTCCGATATAAATTGGTGGAGTTTGGGTTGCTGTCTCGACGAAAGAGATGACTGACCCAGCTCCAGGAAGAAGACCACGTTCTGTAGGGATATTCTTATCCGGATTCGTTCCAATGAAAGTAGCCCCTTTTTGAATAGCAAGAGTTGCTTTGACGACCTTTTCATAGGTCAAATAATTATCTAGCCCTACTACTACATAGTCAGGAACCTCTTCTTCCCATGTAAATCCGGCAGCTAAAATCAAGTCAATTAATCCGGCTTCTCCGATAACATACACTTTTTTTCCTTTTCCATCTGCTTTCATGAAATCAATTGTAGCCAAAGTAGCTGTATAAACTGTTTCTGGTGCTACATGAATGTCAAACTCATCTGCTAGACGATTAGCCACTGTTTCTGGCGACTTAGTCGTGTTATTCGTAACAAATAAGAAAGGCAATTTCCTTTTTTGTAATTCTTCCACAAACCGTTTCCCTGCCGGTATAGGTTCCGTCCCGCGATAAATCGTCCCGTCTAAATCAATTAAATATCCTTTATAGTCCATTCATCCACTACTCTTCCCTTTTTCTTATCGTAAATGCTGTTTTTGTTTTTTCCACTTGATTAGATTGTTCTTGTTTTTTTACTTTTTCAGAGGTTTTTGCTGACTCTGTTTTTCGATTTTTAATAACCGGTTTTTTACGATTAGATGTGACTGGTCCTTTTTTCTCATCGATATACGCACGATTATGGTTTTTTTTCTTTTTTCGGCGCTGAGTTGTCTTTTCTTTTTTACCGCCGATTCTTTCGATGACAAAATACGCACAACCAAAATTGCAATATTCGTAAAGATAGTCTTCCAATGAATCAATTCGCTGATCCGGATGCGCCCGTCGATTATCCGCTCGGAAGAATCCTTTTAAACGTAGTTGTTCATAACCCCAATCTCCTACGATATAATCATATCGGGCTAGTACATCACTGTATCGTTCTCCCAGTTTTTCTGCATTAAATCCTTCACGATAATCGGACACAAGCCGATAATGTCTTTCGCCTACCAAAAAATTACTGTCATCTAACAGCGTCACTACTTCACCTTTGACTTTTTCTGCTTTCGGCTCCTCGACGATTTCTTCCAAAGCAGCTGTCAGTTCTTCTGTGACTGTTGTTTCCTGTTCAGCTGATGATTTTTTCTTAGCAATTTCTGTTTTATGCTCAACGTTCTGCTGTTCATTTTGTTTTGCAGACATGCGTTCACCACCTATCTTTTTTATTATACCTTGTTTTTATTTGATTGGGTAGTGAGCTTTCAAGTAATCTCCTACCACGCTTCGGATAAATTCAGGAAACAAAAATTCATTTTTTCCAACAATTTCGATCGTTGGAAAAAATGGGACAAACATTAGATGATCGACGGTAGTAAAAGTATAATTTTTAGTCGGATCTACTGGCTTATTCTTCCAAAAAACTTGATGGTTAACGGAGTCATACATGATTCCATTATAGACCATCTGTCCAAAAATCTTGCCGCGAAATCCCATTCCCTTCATCGGATAGTTACGTAAAAACTGACGATTTTTTTCTATTTCTAAAACTAAACGAATCAGATCATTTCCACCCAATGTGACATTCAGCAAGTGCATTGGATGCGGCAATGCCGTGTGAAGCTGATCCTGGTTGACCCGACCTTTTGGAATTTCAGTTAAAAACAGACCACTGTTTAATATTGCGGCGTCCGTCTTTCCTCGTTCTTTTACCGCCTCAAGGGCTACTTGGATAAACGAATGCTCACTGAAGATATCTAGGCTTAAAGAAAACGGCAAATCCGCTACTTCTTTTTCTTTTAGCAGCTCATGCCCCTGTTCTAAGTAACCGTTTACCTCTTGTTCATCTTCTGTAAAAGCTGTCATTGTTTCTGTAGGGATGGCTTTGGCCGAATGCTTAAGGATTTTTTTTTCTTCATCGATGGTTAAATGGACTTCTCCTACATATTGACCGTATTTGCCAGCTGCTGCTATTTGGACATCGTTGACTACATGACCTTCTCTGAATAAATGATGGGTGTGCGAACCTAAAATAACATCAATTGCTGGTATTTCTTTTGCAATTTGTAAATCATCTTGAATCCCGAGATGACTCATCAAAACTAAAACATCCACTTGTGGACGTAAATCTTCGACTAATTCCGGCAAAATATCATATGGATTGCGTATGTCCCAGCCATTTGGATTATACGTAAGCGGGAACGGGGCAGTAAATGCAATCAAGCCAATTTTTGTCTGGTGTTTCGTTGTAATGATTTTATACGGTTTCGTCCATATCGGTGGCTGCAACGTATTTTTATCAAACAAGTTATCAAGGATGATATCAAACTCAGCATGATCATATAAGTGGTTTAGATCTTCTTTGGAATTTCCTACGCCTTCATTGTTTCCTATCGTCGCTGCATCATAACCAACTTCATTCATCAGCAAGATATTCGCCTGTCCATTCGTTGCCTCTGATAATGGATGCCAACGATCCACAAAATCACCTAGATCGACTGCAATCGTTGTCGTATTTTCTTTCTTTTCGTTTTCTCGTTTACGCTGATCTAAGAATCTTCTGATCCTTGGCCAATTTTCTAAATGTGAATGCAGATCATTCGTATGTAAAATCACTATTTTTTCCATGTGTCCTCTCGCCTCTCTTTATCTTCATCATACCACAGGCAGCTTTTTCTTCCATTGAAACAAGCTCCATTTCAGAGCTTTTCCTGTCTCGAAGCAAATTACATAAGTATAATATTCGATAAAATAGTCTGGCTAAAAGAACGAAAAACTATTCAGTTTTACAGCCTAATTATTTCTAGAAATAAAAAAAACAGACCCGAAAGTCTGTCGTCGTTTCATTATAATCAGACACATGGCGGAACCTGCTTAGTGCTGCTTCCTTCCAGACCTGACACGCTTCACAAGCCCACCATTGTCCTAGCCTTTCGGCAAAGAATAGTATACCTTATTTTTCATTCGTTGACCAGTCTTTTTTTAATTTCTTTTTTCGCTGACGTAGCTTTCGGAAAAAGTCAGTCAAAACCCTTCCGCATTCGTCTTCTAAAATGCCGCCTTCTACATACGCTTGATGGTTGAATCGTTCGTCTTCCAAAAGATTCATCAAAGTGCCGGCTGTTCCGCCTTTCGGGTCATATGCACCGAAATAAACTTCTGCTACACGAGACAAAATCATCGCGCCACTGCACATAGGGCAAGGTTCCAAGGTAACAAAAAGCGACGCATTTTCTAAGCGCCAACTTCCAACTTTTTCACAGGCTTCCTTGATTGCAAGCATTTCTGCATGTGTAGTAGCATCTTGTGTCGTTTCTCTAAGGTTATATCCTTTTCCAATCACTTCTCCCTCTAATACAACCACTGCTCCAATCGGAACTTCATGGAGCACTTCTGCTTTTTTTGCTTCTGCCAATGCAAGGCGCATCCATTTTTCTTTATCTACTGCATCAAGATTTGTATTAACCAATTAACCTTCCCTGCCTTTGTTTTTTCTTGTTTTACTTTAGCATATGACAAAAAGGCTGTAACTAACTTTTTTTTCTATGGTAAAATAAATACAAGAGGTGAACAAGATGAAAATGAATAAATTACTTGCTCTTTACCCACAAGCACAGAAAAAAAACTGTCCAGCGTCAGAAGCTGATATCCTTTCTTTTGCAGTTGATGATGCTTTTATTTGGATTAAAAGTGATTCACTATCCCAACAAGAAACTAGTCTTTTGAAAGCGTTATTCCCTATAGTCAGCGATCAAAAAAAACATCCGTGGTATCACTATCTTTTTAAAGATGCTTCTTGCATCCAAGAAAAAAGCTTTCGTTTGATCCAGCTTCACGTCGAATCGAAAGGAGAATTCTTAAAAAAAGAATGGCAAGATACTATTTTGGAATTATTTCGCTATTCTGCTGATTTCTTCTTTTATACAGACACTGATGCTCTCTTGATCGAACAAAAAAATTGTGATTATCTTGATGCTGCTGAGATCAATGGTATTTTTCTATCTTTAGATGCTGATTTTGATACGACAACATCTGTATTCGTTGGTTCTTTTCATTCACCAGGTAGCGACCTTGTCCCTTTGTTTGCTGAAGAAAGAAGAATTTTTTTAACAGAGCAAAACAATCTCTATACTCACAACCGTACTTTTTCTATGCAAGATGTTGCTTTACATTACTATACAAAAGATGTCATGAAAGATAGTGCGTTGATCAAAAGTTACATAGAACTGATCAAACAAAATGAAATGGAAGAGATCATTCAAGAATTATGGAATGAATTAGGTAATGTCAGCTCTGCTGCAAAAACGCTGTTTCTTCATCGGAATACGCTAAAATATCGAATCGAAAAATTTCAAGAACAATCAGGTTTCAATCTAAAAAAAGCCAATGATTTACTGTTTTGCTACCTTTTATTGATTCATGAGCATGATTAAAGATAAGTTAAAGGGGTTATGACAATAAATTTTGTCACAACCCCTTATTTCAAATGAATAGTGTTCAAAAGCTAGTTTCTCTTACATCATTTTTTCAACAAAATGCATAAGCCGATCTTTTACGTCTTCGGTTGAGTCTTTGATGGAATCACCGTAAACAGAGATTTTCTTTTTTCCTGATTTTATTTTTGCTAACATCCCCATCAAAGAATCCAAGTCACTATCTGACAGATCATCTACGATTTCCATCAATTTTTCATTTCCATCGAATTTGTCGTGGACGAATTTTTTTACTTTTGTCCGAGTAGTCATATGATGGATCTTTTCCATTACTTTTCCCGATACGACGACTGCTGTCGCTACACTGGCAGCGGCTGCTACGCTTAATCCAATTGTTACTTTTGTTGATGTTTTCATAAGTATCAGCTCCTTTTTATCTACTTCAATCATAGCATAGACAAAAAAATAAACGAACTAATCCACTCATCGAAATCAGCGAAATCTTAATCCTTTAGGAAAAAAGTTCTTTACTGTTCCTTTTACTTGTTTACCAAAACCGACAGGTATCTTATCCAATACTAATAAAACCCATCCTTGATCCCCATCACGTTGAAATGTTTCTCCTGCTGTGTAAGATTGCCATTCCTTTTGAGTGATCGACAAACAAGGGATGTTTTCTGTCTTTTTCATAGCAAGTGCTAAGGCATAGCTAGGTTCAAATCGATTCTTTTTGAAATCTCCTAAATGCAAACCTGTACGCATGACTTTCAAACCATCAAGAGAAGGGAGCAACTCAGGAACTTCCCAAAGATGATCGTTGAACACTAAAAGTCTCCCAGTGATTTCATAATGGAAATCCATTGAAAATTCCGTCCAAAGTTTTTCCTGTTCTTTTGTCAATTCTTCTTTCCGTTTCTTACGTACTTTCTTTTCTTTACGTGTTGGGTTTTGTCCATGAAAAGTCAACTTTGCGACAAAATGCCCTTCTCCTTGATTTTCATGAGGCCATATACGTACTGTTTTGTCCAAACCATCTACGCTTCCCCATTCAGGACGTCCTGAACTAACGGTTTGAGACAAAGGGATTTCTTCAATTGTTACTGGATAATTTTCTACAAGCCAGCTAATAATCTCTTCATTTTCTTCTGGTGCAAACGTACAGGTAGAGTAGATCAGCTGCCCTTCATGTTTTAGCATCTTTATTGCTGAAGACAAAATCTCTTGCTGACGTTTTTGACAGTGTAGCGGAGATTCTTCTGTCCACTCTTTTACTGCATTCGGATCTTTTCTGAACATCCCTTCCCCTGAACAAGGCGCATCAACCACGATCCGATCAAAAAAACCGGAAAAATGAGGAACAAGCTCTGCAGGTGCATGATTTGTCACTATTGCGTTCGAAACTCCCCATCGTTCTATATTTTCTGATAGGATCTTCGCGCGTTTCGGAAATATCTCATTTGACACTAACAACCCTTTGCCTCTCATTTGAGCAGCTAATTGGGTCGATTTACCGCCGGGAGCCGCACACAAATCCAACACTTTTTCTCCTGGTTTTGCTGCAGCAGCTGTTCCAACGATCATTGCACTTGGTTCTTGGCTATATTCGTACCCAGCTTGATGGAGGAAAGACTTTCCATTCACAGTGCCAAGAAATCCCTCATTGCTGTAGGGAGCGGGTTGCAATTCTTCGCTATGGTAAGTTTGAACCATAGCCAATCCTGCCGGTTTTAGTGGGTTCCACCGAAATCCTTTTTTTGCGCTTCCTTGCTCAAGTGCGCAAAAAAATTCAGTTGATTCTTCTCCTAAAAGAAGACGATATTTTTTGATAAATTGCTGTGGTAACGTTGTAGCTTCCTCCTTCATTCAAATGTTTCGTTAGACATTTTACAATCTTTTTTACGAAAAATAAAGGTGGCTGATCTACTTTTTCATGTTGCTTCCTAAGATAACTGTTCCTTTAAGATACTTTCCAAGTATTCATCCGTCACCTCATTTTTATCCCAAACAGCGTTCATCGTTTCAAAAAAATCTTGAGAAAAATTATCTGAGCTCAAACTTCCCAATGCATTAAGCCAAAGCAATTCAAGCAACTTTTCCTCTTTGATTTTCGTGTGGCCTTTGATGTATGAGAAAAATGGCCGTTTAAATAGCGAATTCATGTCTAATTCAGATTTTGCAATGATTCCACGGATACTTTCATGGATAGAAAAAAAATCTTTCAGCAAGTAGACTGTGCTTAGAACATCATTGGAATTGCATTCAGCTAAGTATCGTTCAAAGCAAACAGTGATTTCTTCTAATATTTTCTCCTTTAACCCGCTGATCGATTTGAAATGTGTATAAATCGGATATGTAGAGCACCCGCAGAAATCCGCCAAATCTCTTGCAGTAATTGATTTCATTCCATATTCTTCCACATATACCATACTTTTGAACAGCAAATATTCTTTACTATAATTTGTTACTCTCCCCATCATTCTTACCACCGTCCCTCTTCATCTACCCTCTAATAAATAACGTACAAAATTAAAAAAAAGTGAAATAATCACTGATAATCTTCATAATCACTTTAGATATATCCATTAAAAATCAAGTATATTTACTTATGATACAAGAAAACCTTGACAAAACGCCCTATGAAATAAACAATAGAATAAACAAGGTGATAACAAGATTTAAATAACAATATATACAAACAAAAGGCGATACTCTGTAAGAATAACACACACTGAAATGACTTTCCACTCACAGTTTTTGTCTAACTATATACAAAAACAGAATAAAAGGAGGCTATTATGTTAATTGAAGCAAGAAAAAAAGAGTTGCTTGTTCTGCACAGGGTCATTCAAAAAAAAAATTGTTCTTTACAGGAATTAGCCAATGAATTGCATATTCCAAAACGAACAATCAAAGAGTTGATTCGGAAAGTAAATTTTTCGCTCAAGCAATTTTTATTGATGGAGGAATTTATTTATTCTAACCATAAAGGAGAGATCTACACCAAAGAAACCGATCAGTCTAAAAAGCTAGCTGTATTTTATAAGTTAAGATTACGCTACCTACAAGAATCCAATCGTTTTAATTATTTAATGTTGCTGATTAATTATCCACAATCTGCTGTACCAAAAAAGTATTTACTTGAACAACTTTATATATCGCCCTCCTATCTCGAAAAGCTGACAAAACAACTCAATCATTCATTAAATAAATTCCATTTAAGGATCGTATCTGTACAAAACTGCTGTGTTCTTGAAGGAAACGAATTATCTATCCGCCTTTATCTTTATTTTTTTCTTTCAGATACATTCGAAGGAGACGATTGGCCGTTTTCCTCTCTTGAATTAAATACACTAAAAAAGAAAAGTAAGGATGAGCACAGAGAAAAAAATCCAAAACAAGAAAAAAACATCTATTTATTACTTGCTTTATTCATATGTCGTAACAGACAACAGGCACGTTTTTCGAAAATTTCTCCTGAAATTACTGAATTAATGGATTTGTTGCAGCGTACACATGATTATTCAGAATGCTTTACTTCTTTTTCAGCGATTTATCCCTGTGAAGAGGTAGAAACGGAAAGAGCCTACTTCAATTATTTTTTCTATTGTTTTTTTCCAAATCAAATTTCATTCCAACAAAAACAGGTGATTGGTTTCTTATTTTCCACAAGCAAAAACCTTATTTGCCAACAAGTCGATCAATTGATGACTTACTTAACTCAACAGTTTCCTATCAATCATTTGGAAGACAAAAAACCGATCTATTTTTATTTTCTCGTACTAGCAGTTATTCTTTTGGAACTGTTAGGTGAATCTAGCAGTAGCTTTTCTACACTCTGTTTTCCAGAAACTACCTCCAATCAAACGGCTTCTTTTATACAGGAAAAAAAATTAAGAGAAAAAATCGACACAATTTTTTCAAACTCTAGAAAAAAAGTTCAATTAAGTCAATACCTTATTCAATTGATCCAACACTTATTACAAACAGAAATGAAAGAACAATTACTCATCCACTTGCAGATAACCAAACCATTCACAGGGAATTACCATCTGCAAGATCATTTACAGAAACTATTTCGCAATGAAGCAATCAAGATTATCGAATGTCCTAAACATGCTGATTTGATTATTACAGATCAACATGAGAAAATATCAGCTGAAACGGAAACTTTCTATCTAGATACAAACCACGATACAGTATTATTCGGTGAGTTGATAAAAGCGATTCAAGAACTGTATATGAAAAAAAGATATGAGAATAAAACAAAGAGCGTGGGACAAAAGTAAAGAACACTTTTGTCTCACGCTCTAAACACGTATAAACGGCGGAAGCAGAAGCAACTCCTTCGGAAATAAGCTGAAATTCACAAAAATTTGAAAAGCAATTTTCGTGAATTCCTTCTTATTTCTTGGAGTTAAACGCTTCTGTCCCAGCCTCTTTATGTTAATCTCTTCGGTTGCCGCCGAACAATAAAATCAAGCGCAACAGCTGAAGGAATGTCGAAAGCGCTGCTGCAACGTAAGTCAATGCCGCTGCAAACAATACGTGTCTTGCCATCGGTACTTCTTCTTCCGTCAGCAGTCCGCCCTCACTCAAAATTTGGATTGCTCGACGAGATGCGTTGAATTCAACTGGTAATGTCACCAATTGAAAGAGTAACGCTAAAGAAAAAGCAAAAATCCCGATATTGATCAACGTAGAGTTCCAACTAAGCAATACACCTACCATAATCAATGGGAACGAAATCATCGAACCAAAGTTAGCTGCGGGAACAAGTGCCGCACGGATCTTCAATGGGACATACCCCGAAGCATCTTGAACCGCATGTCCGCATTCATGAGCTGCTACACCTATCGCAGCAACTGAAGTAGATTGTGCAGTCGCTTGAGACAGGCTCAGCATCTTATTACCTGAATTGTAGTTATCTGTGAGATCTCCGGCAATTTGTTGAACGCCAACATCATTTATTTGTTGGCTTTGCAATATATATTGTGCTGCTTGTGTACCAGTCACGTTGTTTTTGCTTCTCACTTGATCATATTTGCGGAAAGTACTATTGACATAAGCTGACGCAATTCCGGAAATGACTAATCCAAGAATGACCAAAAGAAATGTCGGATCTAAAAAACCATACATTCCATAACCATACATTGTCGTTTCACTCCTTTTTGTTTCCTTTATTTTATCATTAGTAGCAAGAAAAGAATGTGAAAAGACCTTGAATATTCTTTAATTCTTTTTCACAAATTCCGATTTCAGTTTCATCGGTCCAAATCCTTCTACCTTGCAATCGATATTATGGTCGCCTTCTACTAAGCGGATGTTCTTGACTTTCGTTCCTTGTTTAATGGCACCTGATGCACCTTTTACTTTCAAATCTTTGATCACTGTCACGCTATCACCTTCTGACAGACGGTTTCCATTTGCATCTAATACCACTAATCCGTCTTCTGTGACAGTTTTTTGCTCTTCTTTGCTCCATTCGTTCCCGCATTCTGGGCAAATCAACAAACCTCGATCTTCATATGTGTACTCTGAGCCGCATTCTGGGCAATTTGGTAATGTCATCTTCTTTCTCCTTTAAAATCTTTAGTGAGCACTATTGTAACGGAAAAAGAAGATGTTGAAAAGATACATTTGTGATTTTTACCACAAAAGGAACGTTTTCGAATGAAGTTGTTACTTCGTTTCTCTACTCTTATACGATTGGCAAATGTCTTGAATCTCTTTATAGATTTCCTCTACTTCTGCTAAATCTTTTGCATTCGCACCACTTGCTAATGGGTGGCCTCCCCCATGATGGCGTTTCGCTAACTCATTGATGACTGGTCCCTTAGAACGTAAGCGTACGCGGTAATGTCCTGAAGGTTGCTGAACAAAAATACCCCAAGCTAGTACTTCGTCGATCACTCCAGGAAGAGAAACGATTGAAGCCGTCTCTGAATCATCGATGCCATATTTATCAAGAATTTCTTGCGGAAGGATTATTCTTCCTGCACCATTTTCATCCACCTGGATATTTTGATAAAGATAACCGGAAAGTTTAGCGACTTTCATCGGCATTTGCTCAATCTCTCTATTCAAAGCACTTGCATCAAATGGATAATTTCTCAATATCGATGCAATCTCTAATGTACGGGACGTCGTGGAGGGATACAAAAAGCGCCCTGTATCTCCGACGATTCCCGCATAAAGCAACCGTGCAGCTTCCACGTTCATCTTAAATAATTCAGGAAACATCAAAGCAAATTCTGCAATCATCTCACTACAACTGCTTGCTTTTGTATTTACCCACACAAGATCTCCATAAGGGTCATCATTGGGATGATGATCAATTTTGATCAGCTTTTCTGCTAACTGATATCTTTGATCACTGATTCTAGGTGAATTAGCTGTATCGGTCACGATGACTAGCGCTCCTTGATAAAAGGCATCTTCAACTTCTTGCATTTCTGCTAAAAAGCGAAGACCTTCAATCGTTTCACCTACTTGTCGTATTTCTTTTTCTGGGAAACTTTCCCGTAATAGTTCGGCTAATCCTACTTGTGATCCTAACGCATCAGGATCAGGGCGCAAATGCCTGTGGATAATGATTTTATCGTATTTTTTTATTGTATCTACTATTTCTTGCTGTACTGTCATTTCACTCCTGCTTTCTAAGAACGTTCCATTACTTGACAAACAACGATTGCTTTGGAAACGATGGTATTTTCAATAAATACTTCGATATCCAATTTAGCGGAACGTCTGCCGATTTCCAATACACGTGGACGAATGTCCAACTCGCTTTCCAATTGGATCAGCCGCAAATAATGTAGGTTCACTTGTTCAATCAAGATGTTTCGTTTTTGGTTCATCACCATTGTTTTTTGTGCGACATCAGAAATGATTTCGCTAAGCACGCCAAAAGAAATGGTTCCAACACCATTGACCATTTGTGGTGTCACTACAAATTTGAACTTAGGATTTTCCAAACGATTCCCTTCACGATCGGTATCAATCGTATGGATATTTCCAGATATCTGATCTGAAATCGTATCTGCAATCTGCGGTTGTCGCTGGACAAGCTGCATCGCTTTCATTACATCTTGCCGGGTAATCAAGCCTTCCAATGTCAAGTCATCGGAGACGACCGGCATGACCTCCAGCCCATCCCAGATCATTTGATGACTAACAGAAGCAATACTCATTGTTTTCTTTACACTAATTGGTTCTTTCGTCATCACTCGATCAATGATCTGATTTGGTGATTTCCCTAAAACGTCTTTTGCCGTAACGATCCCCATCAAACGGTGATGGCGATTAACGACTGGAAAACGTGAATGTTGCGTTTCTTCTGACAAACGTTGATAATCAGAAATCGTATCCATCTGATGCAAATAATGTGTCTTTTCCGCCGGCATGTAGATATCGCTAACAAGCATGATATCTTTTTTGATCAATTGGTCACTTAACGCTCGGTTGATCATGGTAGCGACTGTAAATGTATCATAAGAAGTGCGCAAGATTGGCATTTCAAGTTCATCGGCTAGCTTTGCAATCTCAGTAGTCGTATTGAATCCTCCTGTGATCAATACTGCAGCGCCATCTTCCAATGCTAATTTTTGGACTTCCGCCCGATTGCCGACGATCATCAGTGATCCTGGTGTAATATAGCGTTCCATGGCATGTTTAGTCATCGCACCAATGACAAATTTATTCAAGACCTTGTCTAATCCTGCCGAGCCACCTAAAACGTCCCCCTCAATAATCCTGACGACTTCGCCAAATGTCAAACGTTCAATATGTTTTTTTAATTTACGTTCGATACGGATCGTACCTACTCGTTGAATCGTTGAAACTAGTCCGACATTTTCCGCATCTTTGATTGCACGGTACGCTGTTCCTTCACTGACATTCAATTCTTTTGCGATGCTTCTTACAGAAATTCGATTGCCCACAGGTAAACTTTCAATATATTCTAAAATTAAATCATGTTTTGTCGCCATTTTCTGCCTACACTTCCAGCGTTTCCGAGACGCTCATTATTTTTCCTTCGCTATCTTCCAGTAATGCTACAAAAGATTCAGGATCTTGTTCAATGACAGGGAACGTATTGAAATGGATTGGAACGACTTTCTTGGCACGAATTGTTTGTGCAGCCCGAGCCGCATCCTCTGGTCCCATCGTATAGTTATCACCAATCGGCAAGAAAGCAACATCAATATCGAACTCTTCTGCAAGCAATCCTAAATCACTGAAATAAGCTGTATCTCCTGCATGATAAATCGTTTTGCCTTCTGCTTGGATAATGATTCCGCTAGGCTCACCCATATACTGAACGATACCGTCTACTTCATAGCTTGAACTATGCTGTGCATGTACGAATTTTACTGTGCCGAATGGAAATGCATGTTTTCCGCCGATATTCATACCGAAAGAATCTACTCCTCTGCTATTTGCATAATCAGCAATCTCAACAATACTAATAATCGTGGCTTGATTTTCTTTTGCAATAGGAATCATATCTCCTATATGGTCACTATGTCCATGAGTAATCAGCAACCAATCTGTCTTTACTTCTTCTGCAGTTAAATCTGACAACGGGTTTCCTGTAATAAACGGGTCAATCATCACACGTTGGCCATTTTCCATTTCAATCGTTAAACAAGAATGTCCATGATACGTAATTTTCATATTCTACACCTCACGTTTTCTCTGTATCTTTTTTATTAAAACCGATTTCATTACTTGCACATCAATGAAAAAATATAGTTAATAAATATATTTTCATTGGATTGATAGTACAGTATGCACAAAGCAATTGTAACAGATAATACAGGATGCACCAAGTACCAAGCAGATATAATCTCAAGTTTGAGCTCTCTGCTTGGCTCCCCTTCTCGTCACTTAACTAATTAAATCAGCGTAAATAGGATGGACGATTTTTTCTAAATCAGTTACTTTTATTTGGAGGCTTCTCCCGATTTCACCGCTCGACACAATCACTTCTTCTTTTTCTTTTAAAGAACTGTCTGCTAAAAAACAATAATCAGGATGTGCGAGTTTTATTCCAATAGGGGTATTCGCTCCGTGAGGATATCCGGTATGTGTTAAGACAAAATCCATCCCAGGAAAACCGACTTTACGATCGTTCGTCACTTGTCTCGTTTTTTTATAATCTAAATGATCATTCAAAGGAATCAATGCGATGATCACCCCAGTTTTGTTCCCTTTTACTACGAGAGTTTTACATATCAAAGCTGGATCAATCCCTCTTTTTAGTAGTTCTTCTGTGAAAGATCCCTCTACTATATGACTAAAATCAAGTGGTTGATAGCTGATTTTTTGTTCTTCTAAATAACGTTCGACTTTTGTTTGACTCATCATTGATCCACTCCCTTTATTCTATCGTTTATTATAAAGCGAAGGATACTGTATTCAAAAATCATTTGTTTCCCTCAAAAAAAGAGCAAGACGAGCACTCTATAGGGAGAGCCATCTTACTCTTTGTTTATTTCTTATTTCGACGTTGAGTAGCTTCCATAATGACTGGCAAGATCACAGGACGTCGTTTTGTTTGTTCAAATAAGTAACGACCTAATTGATCACGAATGTCTTGCTTTAATTTGCTCCACTCAAAATCATTGCTTTCTAAGTGTTTCTCAACGATTGTTTCAATCATATTGCTACTTTCTTTCATCAGATCACGGCTAGCTTTTACGTAAACGAATCCTCGTGAAGTGATTTGAGGTTTTGAGATGATTTTCTTCTCTCTTCGGCTGATAGTGACAACCGCTACGAAAATCCCATCTTCTGATAAGATTTTCCGATCACGTAAAACAATGTTTCCGATATCGCCTATGCCTAAACCATCAATCATTACATTTTCTGCACTTGTAGTTC
Organism: Enterococcus sp. E5-162; assembly: GCF_035725965.1. Taxonomy (NCBI): domain Bacteria; kingdom Bacillati; phylum Bacillota; class Bacilli; order Lactobacillales; family Enterococcaceae; genus Enterococcus; species Enterococcus sp. E5-162. The sequence continues at coordinate 20,473 of NZ_JAPRFV010000004.1, forward strand.
CTGCAACACTCATACGCTTATTCTTATATTCCAGCACATCTCCGCGTCCAGTAATATAGATATTTTTGTAAGGCATCCCTACTGCATGAGCCAAATCTGCGTGAGCAGCTAATTCCCGATATTCCCCTTGAACTGGCACAAAATATGTCGGCTTCATCAAATTGATCATCAATTGCAAATCATTAGGATTGGCATGACCAGAAACACGCATATTCTCAGAGATCAATTTCACTGTTCCACCAGCTCGATAAATGATATCTTCCGTTTTCGCCACGATTGTTTCCATCGCGATGCTTGGCGTAGTAGTGATATAAACCAAATCGCCTTCTTCGATCTTGACATTACGGTGTGTGCCGTTTGCCATTTTTTGCAGAGACTTGATGGGTTCACCCATTCGGCCAGTTTCTAAAATGATCAGTTCTTCTGGATCATAGTTTTTCATGTCTTTCAATGTAACAAGTAAATCTTCACTTGGTAATTGAAGTTTTTCTAAACGCATCGCTGTTCGAATAATTCGTTCAAAATCTTGACCAGTCAAGACAACTTTTCGTTGTGCTTTTTCTGCTGCGTCCAATACTTGTTGCACTCGTTGCAAATTACTTGCTACACAGGCGACGATGATGCGTCCTTCCCAATATTTGATTGTATCAAATACTTCATCTGCTATCTGAGCTTCAGAAGCTACTGGTTGAGGATTCTCTGCATTTGCCGATTCACTCAGTAAAGCTAAGACTCCTTCTTTGCCGATTTCTGCCAATCGTGCATAATCTGTTTGATACATCGGGATAGCCGTTTGATCAAATTTAAAATCTCCCGTATAAACGATACTACCTTCTTTTGTTTTCAGATTGATCCCCACTGAATCTGGTATCGTGTGAGTGGTACGGAAAAAGCTCACTACTGTTTCACCAAAGTCGATTTCTGTATGCTCATCTACCACATGGAAATCCTTAAATCCTTTGGCTGCTTCGTTACGACTGACATTCAATTTTGCTAACTCGATCGTCAACTCCGTTCCAAATACTGGTACAGAAATTTTCGACAACAAGTAGGGAAGCGCCCCGATCGCATCTGCGTGCCCATGTGTTAAAAAGACACCAGCTACACGATCAATGTTTTCTTCTAAATACGTAAAATCTGGGATGACGACGTCGATCCCCAACAACTCATTTTCAGGATATTTTAGCCCACAATCTAATATGAAAATATCCTCGCCCACTTCTGCGACATACATGTTTTTTCCATTTTCGCGAACGCCGCCTAATGGGATAATTTTAATGGTACTCACAAATTTCACCTCTTCTTATGACATCCAAGTTTAAAGATGTCGATTTTCTTCTTTATCTAAATTTACGAGCCATTCCAATGAAGCACATGCAAAATCACTAGTTCTCAACTTATGGAGAATCAGCAGGAAAATTACCAGCACATCCGCGTTCTGACAGTTGGTTGGGCATTTTATTTTGGATATACTTCATTAACAAAATGGATCTTTTGCGAAACGCTATAGCCAGAATACTTATATGAGTATTCGGCTGTTCCCCATTATTATACAACAAATGAACTAAATCGCTAGTATCAGCAATTGTTAGAATCACTAAACAAATGAAAATTCCTCTGTAACATCTAGGATTTCTTTTGCTGTTTCTCTTTCATCTCTTCTTCGTCGGTTTGAAACATACTTTTTTCATTTTACCACATTTTTTGCAATAACTATAGTGACTTTTTATATATGCAGAACCTCGTGTTGATGATGTGCAAACAGCATAAGATTTAAGCTAGCTTTAAGATTGGTTGTCTATTATCAAATGCATCTACTAGGAGGGATGCAAGATATGAATTTTATGAAACGTGCATGGAAAAGTACAAAAGTAAAATGGGGACGTTCATTGTTATTGTTTGCCGTGTTCACATCCATTCTTATTTTTGTGCTAGCTGGCCTCACGATTCGAAGCGCTGCAGAAGAAGCAGCGAATCAAGCACAAAAAGAAGTTGGAGCAACAGTGACTTTAAGTGCCAATCGAGAAGCTTCATTTAAAAAACAGGAACAAACTTCTTCAAGCAATTCTACCGCTGAAGAACGTCCAGATCCGGGCAGTTTTTCTCTTACCCCAGTATCCTTAACGGACGCGGAAAAAATAGCTAAATTAGATAATGTAAAAAGCTATTCCTTTGAAAGTTCCGCCTCAGCTATGGCAAAAGAGGGAATAACTGCCATCACTAGTTCTGATTCAAGTGAAGACAGTTCAGAAACTACCGATGCAGGCGGTGGTCCTGCCGGAGGAATGGGCGGAAATCCGCAAATGACTCAAGCAGATTTCCAAATCAGCGGTGTGTCAGCAACTGCACAAAATAGTACTTTTTCTGATGGAACAGCAAAAATCACGGATGGTGAAGGAATAGATGACAGCGACAAAGGCACAAACAACGTAGTCATTGATTCTACGCTAGCAGAAGCAAATGACCTGACAGTCGGAGATACTTTCACAATCACGAGTACTGAAGATGAAGATACCACTTATGAAATGACGGTCAAAGGAATTTATGAATCTAGCGAAACAAGTAGCAGTATGGGTATGAAATTCAACTTCATGGATCCGTCGAATACACTTTACACCTCTTATACTTTTGCAAATGAATTAAATGGGACATCTGACGATAACACGATAGATTCTGCTATTTACACTCTATCTGATCCAGATGAAATGGATGAGTTTCTCGAAAAAGCAGAGAAGCTGATCGACACAGATACATTTAGCTTACAAACAAATGATTCCATGTATCAGTCAATGTTGGAACCTTTAAACAATGTGGCAAGTTTTTCTAAAAATGTTGTTTTACTAGTGGCTGTAGCCGGCATTATCATACTTACTCTTATTATTATGATTACCATCCGGGAGCGTCGGCATGAGTTAGGCGTCTTGTTATCTTTAGGAGAATCCAGAAGTAAAATCATTCTCCAATTGTTTACCGAAGTTGCTATTTGTATGATCCTTGCATTAGGAGTTGCTTCGATTAGCGGGAACGTCGTCGCGAATGCCGTGGGGCAGCAGCTACTTGACCAACAGACAGAAACCACGACACAAGACCAACAAGCTCCTGGCGGTGGACAAATGCCAGGTAACGAACAAGGCGGTCAGCGTGGTGGTCAGCAAGGAAACACGAATAATCCATTTGCTGTTTCTGATCAAGTCAGCGAATTGGAAATCAATGTCAAACCTACACAATTAGGACTACTAGCCGGAGTAGCATTTGGAATCAGCCTGCTTTCTGTCTTTTTAGCTTCTATAGGGATATTAAGGTTAAACCCAAGAAAAATCCTATTAAATTAAAGGAGGAATTTGATGTTACGGACAGAACAATTGGGATTTTGGTATCAAGATCCGCAAGATGCGCTTTATAAAGATGTAGAACTGAATTTCGAAGCTGGAAAAATGTACGCTATTTTAGGAGCAAGTGGTTCTGGAAAAACGACTTTTCTTTCGCTTATTTCCGGATTAGATACACCAAAAGAAGGAAAGGTATACTATCAGGATCGTTCACTGAACAAAATCGGGTTAAGAAGTTTTCGTCAAAATGATGTCTCGATTATTTTCCAAGCTTACAACTTGCTTCCTTATTTATCAGCTCTAGACAATGTCATAACAGCAATGGAGATTACTAAAACCAAACAAGAAAATTATCGTCAAGTTGCTTTAGATCGACTAGCTCGTGTAGGAATTGATGAAGTATTAGCAAAAAAACAGGTGACCAAACTTTCAGGAGGTCAGCAACAGCGAGTCGCTATCGTTCGTGCTATCTGTTGCGAACATCAACTGATTGTAGCTGATGAACCTACTGGGAATCTGGATGAGACCGCATCACAAGATATCGTTAAACTTTTCCAAGAAATCGCCCATGAACAAAATCGCTGTATTATCATCGTGACCCATGAGGTCGAAGTAGCAAAAAGCTGCGATGAAGTCTTTGAACTAAAAAATAAAGAATTTCAAAAAATAGAAGTTTAAAAAACAGGATAACGTTCAAACAAAAAATCCGAACCATATCTATATGAAGCAGATACGGTTCGGATTTCTATTTGCTTGATTCATTTAGTAATGAACGTTGTTTATTTGTTTTCATCTTTTCGAGAGAATTTGTCTTTGATTTCATCGCCCAAATCACGAGCTTTTTCTTTGATATCAGAACCTAGTGATTGTGCTTTTCCTTCTGTTTCTTTGCTCTTGTCGTCTATTGCTTTGCCGTATGCTTCTTTTCCTTTACCGACTACTTTGTCTTTCATGTCTTTAGAACGTCCTTTTAAATCTGCCATTGTGTTTCCTCCTCTTAATTTGTTTATTGATCTACTTTCAGGGTAACATCAACAACAGATACAGACAAACAGAACGCTCGTTTTCTAAAAAAGGATGCGTCAGATAGTGAATCAAAAACTTTTTTCGAAAGTTCCCCATACTTTGACTTCTTTTTCTTGGATCATTATTTCTCCTTTAGCAATAACTGTATCGATATCAAGCGTTTCTTTGTCCAAAATACACAAGTCTGCATCTGCGCCAATTTCAATTTTTCCTTTTTTATCCAATTTCAATATACGTGCTGGGTTACTGGTTATAGCTCGCAAGGCGATTTCCAGAGGAATATTTTCCTTTTGCACAGCTTCTTTGATCCCTACTAGCAATGCCTTAGCACTTCCTACTCCTAGCCCTAGGAAATGATTGTTTTCATCAAAATAAGGCAAGCTTCCTTGTCCATCTGAGGTCATCGTGAAATTATCTAAAGAAACATCTTCCTCAATCAATCGTTTCAGTGCTTTACTGAAGCGCACTTCCCCATCTGTCTTCTCCCAAAAATCAGGATCTTCGCTAGCGGTGAAGTCAATCGTGCCGCCACGTTTAGCAAATGCCACGCAAGCTTCAAATAATTCTGGTGTACGATTCGCATGAGTAGGCAAAAACTGTGTGATCGGAATTTCTGTTTCTTCTACAATTCGTGTCAATAACTCTAGCTTTCTTTTTCCTCCGCCTAAGTGGACATTGATGATCCCAGCTTTTCCCGACAACATGCCTCCTACACGAGCGTCTGCTGCTGCACGGGCGAACTCTTCAAAACTTGGCTGAGAAGAACGGTGATCGGATACTGCGATTTCTCCGATTCCGATGATTTTATCGATTGTTAAAAAGTCTTTGATGATCGAATCTGTTACTGTTTTTACCGGCAATCGGTACGAACCCTCGTACACATAAGTAGAGATTCCTTCTGCTTCAAGTCCTTTCGCTTTGCTGATCAAAGCAGTCATATCACGACCTTCTCCGTCTGTTCCCAAGCAACCGACAACTGTCGTTACACCAGCTGTAGTCAATTGACTTAATGTAACTTCTGGTGTTCGGTTTTGATAACCGCCTTCTCCTCCTCCGCCTAAAATATGGAAATGACAGTCAATGAAACCTGGAGTCAGTACTTTCCCCTCACCTGAAAGTTCTTCTACTTCTACTCCTTCGTAGCCGCCTTCTAGCTGTTCTTCTACAGCCAAAATCTTCCCACCGGCAATCAATACGTCCATTTTTCCTAAGTAATCTGGTGCAAACACTTCAATTTGTCGGATGATCTTCATACATTTTTCCTCTTTCTTTAAGTATAACTGATGATAGGATCTTAAAAAATAATCCAAACGATAGAATCTTTACTCCTTTGATTTTACCGTAAAATGACGGTTCTTGGAGTCATTTGTCTACTGTTTGGATTACTTTTTTACTTACTTATGTCTCCAGTACTACTGCAGACCGATCGCAATAGCAATCATGATGAAAATAGTTCCCAAAACAAACAGGAATCCTTGCATCTTGATTTGGAACCTTGCCCATTTTGCCCATTCGATTCGAGCAACACCTAACACACCAATCAAGCTAGCTGATACGGGCGTAAAAGCATCCATGAAACCAGAACCAAGCTGATAAGCAAGAACTGCTACTTGTCTAGATACACCGACTAAATCTGCCAATGGAGCCATAATCGGCATGGTCAAAGCTGCTTGTCCTGAATTTGATGTAACAACTAAGTTGAACAAACTTTGGAAGATGTACATCGCCCAAGCGCCAATGACAGCTGGCACACCGGTCAATGCCGTCCCGATTCCATGCAAAATCGTATTCAAAGCTGAAGGAACAGACGCATCGGATCCACCTAAGACGAGAAGGATTCCTTTGGCCATCCCTACTACGATTGCTGTACCAGCTAAATCAGCTGCACCAGATTGGAAAGAAGAAGCGATGTCATTGACTTTCATTCCATCTAGTTTGAAAAGAACAGCAATGATTCCGGCAACTAATCCCATCACAAAGAATTGAGAAGCGATTTCGGGGATGTAATAGCCTTTTTGAGTCACGCCCCAAACGATCCAAACAAGAACAGCTAACATCTCTACTAAAATCAGTTTATGGCCAAGCATGAATTTTTTATTTTCATCAGATGTCTTTTTGATATGAGAACGAAAATAATCATCTGATTTGTAAGTCAACGAACTTTCCGGTTTTTTACGGATTTTTTCTGCATATATCATCATATATCCAGCTGCTAAGGCAGTAACAACTACCCACATAATCAATCGGAATGTCGCACCAGACAACACTGGGATTCCAGCAATCCCTTGAGCCACAGCTACGCTAAACGGACTCATCCAAGAGGTCGCATTTCCGACTTGAGATGCGACATAAGTCACGGTTACTGCTACGATCGAGTCATATCCTAAGGCAATGACGAATGGAACCATCACCATTGAGAATGGAATTACCTCTTCTGCCATCCCAAATGTAGCGCCCCCGAATGAAAAAGCAAAGAATAATAGCGGTAAAGCTAAACGCTCCAGTCCCTTCGTTTTACTGATAAACGCATAGATTCCTGCATCAATCGCTCCGGTACGCATAATAATACCAAAAGCACCTCCGACAACAAGGATCAATGCAGCAATTCCTACAGCAGATCCATATTTATCTCCAGATACTAGACCTTCAAAAACAAAATTTAAGAAGCCAAAGCCACCAAAATCGTCTGTTCCCCATATTTTGGCTGTTTTATGCAATTTTTTAGAAGTATCATAGATATTTTCGCCATACTCATCATAAAGAACATCATCTGTTAAGGAAATTTCATCTAGTTTTTCTTGCGTAAGATTTTTTTCTCCGTCAGCAATGACTTTTTCCAATCCTTTTTCAGGAACATCCAATTTTTCACGTTCTGCTGGATGGTCTTGCAGTTCTTCTAATTGATCAAATACATACGATTTATCCAGCTCGTAAGCATAACGGAAGGAATCTTGGCGTAAAACAGTACGAGTACTTGTTTCGCCATTCGCATCTTTATATTCAATGTCTTGCGTGCTGAACTTTCCTGCTGGTACGACAAAAGTCAGTATCCATGCAAAGATGACTACACCAAAAATAATGACATACGTATGCGGTGTCGATAATTTAGTGAAGTCACGTTTCGGTTTTCCTGAAGAATTTGTTTTCTTCAAATTTATTTCTTCCTTTCTTTTCTCAGTAATTTTGATGAATAAAAAATGGATAATCAAATGAATTATACAGTAAAAATGTCAATTCCACATGAATAATTTATTAGAAAATCACTTTTTTCTATTTTGCTTTTTTTCTCATATGTATGACTATTTTTTTCTTTTTCCATTTATATTGAGTATTTTATTTCTCTGTTTTTCCTTAAAATTCTTTTTTTATTTTTAGATTAGCGGAAATCCCGTCCTGATTTTTTCATTTTATAATCGTGAATAAATTGTATTTCATTGCAAAAAAACAAAAAATAATAATAAATATCCATCTCATATCTTTCATTTTTTGTATATTTTCTTTCTATTAGAAAAAGGAATATTCTTCGACAATTTTGTTATATCAGGTAAACTTCATTGCAATAATGATAACAAATGTACTATAATTACGTTGTAAAGAGTTTTGGGGAAGACTCTTTCATCAACGTGTATTAAGAGACAAGAAAGAATCCGAATGGATTCTTTCTTGTCTCTTTTTCCGCTATTTTTTTGTCTATCTAGCATTACATATTTTTGTAGCTCTTTTTTTCTCATTGTGAAACAACTTATAAAAATAACGCACTTTCGAAAAAAAAGGCTGACCTCTGGAGCTAAACAAACTTAAAATAACAAAAAAATAAAAAATGATCATTACTGCTCTTCTTTAAAAATCGTTTTCTTTGTTTCAAACACTCCATATTTACGTGGAACACCATTTTTTTAAAGAAAATTTGGTCATTATGTGGAAAACTATTTTCCTCTTATTTCCTGAACTAGCTGTTTTGCTGTAAAATACAAAACTTGTTGAAGCAAAAAGATCGTTGCAAGAGAGGCTGTTCCACAGATTGCTGGATCTAAATTCGGCAAAGTCAAGACTGCATCATGCAGATTGGCATGGTTATCCAAAACTAAATCAGCAAATTCAAATAATCTCAAACCACTGCTATGCTGGGACTTGATGCTTCGTGACAAATCAAACCCAGTAACAATGATCAAAGGATGTCCATTTTCTTTGATCCATTGAGCCAACTCAATGATTGCTGGATTTCTTCCTTCATTCGAAAGAAGAAGAAAAATGTCTTCTGGTTTGACAGAAAGCTCATCAATAATCGCTTGTCCTGCCCCTTCTAGCGTTTCATAGACACCTCCGGCTGGGTTCTCAATCAATATACTTGGCACAAGGTCCGGTGTTTGATCCCAAAATTCAAATGCTACACCACTTAGTGTGCGGCTAGCATATATCTGCAATCTGCCGCCTTGATTGATTTGTTTCGCAATCCAAGTTCCTGCTTGAACCATCAACGGCTCTTCTATCCTTAATTTCTCTTCCAATTGGTAATAATAGTCAAAATAACATAAACTCATTTTTCTCTCCCGCCTAGCTATACTTGACATGAATAGAAACAGCTGCCTAATCTAAGGAACTACATAAAAAACAGAAGATAAACAGTAACACATGCGGTCTTTGCTGTTTCAAACGCAAAAAAGGTATTGAACGAATACGCCCAATACCTTGACATAGCAAATAAAACAACGTGCAGACCATAGAAAATCTCTACATAGGGGTAGAATTTTCCCCTTAGATTAGGTACAATAAATAAGGTCGATGCACTGCATTGACTATGGCAAAATGATCGGTCAGGGTGTATGAGTGTGACTGGTCATTCCCTGATTCTTAGCGCCAACTAAGGGTCAGGGAGCCTTTTTTTATTCAGCTGTTTCTATCTGAACTCATTGTAAGTAATCTCTTATTCAAGTGCAAGTACGAAAATACAAAAAAACATTGGTATGATTTTTTTACAAATAAATAACATAAAAAAAGGAATGACTTGTCCCTATGTAGCAAGCATTCCTTTTTGAAAAGATTCTTTTAAATAAGTAAAAAAGTTTTTTTTCACCAATTAAATAAATCTCTCAACTCAATAATTTATCCATTCTTTTATCTTTTTTTGCGTATACATACTAAATATTACCGTCTTCTTCTCGCTCTTCTGCTTTGTTCTGGAGAATCTGTACTAGAAAAAGTAGCGGCATGTCTACCTTTTTTTCCGATCCGAGACTTTCTTTTCCTATAAGGAATATAAATGATCAGATACAATACAGCAAAAAATAAGGCAAATATGCAAGCTTCCCAACTACCTAACGCCAGTTCAATCATCAAGCTAGCAACTGCAACAGACGCTGCATACCAGATAAAAATCAGGAATCTTTCTTTTTTTCTGACCATTTTGAACATGATAAATAGACTAATGAGCAATAGCGGTAACACAAATACCCAGTTACTTCCTTCCATCAGCCACTTGAGTATATCAAGTAGCGACTGCGCAACAGCGACTAATTTTCCCATAGTGGACACACACCTTTTTTATAATTAAAAAAATTCGCCTTTTTATTCTACTATGAATCTTCTGGATTGGCTTTCATTTCTCTTATGTAATCATTTTCTTTTATGTAACTTAAAAAAAAATTAAACCATTAGCAGAAAATTTCCTAAATATATTCACGAAAGTCTTTTTTTATCTTTCATTTTTCCTCGTCTTCATTCACTTAACGTCAAAAAATAAAAACGACAGTTGCGCAAATGACGCACAAGCTGCCGCTTTAACACCCATTTGATTTTTATTCTCAGCAGGTCACTTATTTCCAGTTAATTTTCTGTTCTTAGCTCTTTGCCCAACTGGATAATATATGCGCTTAACGATGCACCGATTTCCGGATGATGAAGTCCATATTCAATATTTGTCTTCATATATCCTAGCTTATCGCCTACATCATATCTTTTTCCTTTAAATTCTCTCGCATAGACCGCTTCTGTTTGGTTAAGGGTCTGGAGCGCATCCGTTAGTTGTATCTCGTTCCCTGCTCCTGGTTCTTGAGTTGCTAATATCTCAAATATTTTGGGAGTCAGCAGATAACGTCCGATAATGGCTAAATTGCTTGGTGCTTTTCCAAGTTCAGGTTTTTCTACAAAACCATTTACTCTGCAACGTCCCTTTTCGTTATCCGTTTTAGGATCAATAATTCCATATTTAGAGGTTTCATTTTCTGGTACACGCATGACGGCAACAGCAGAAGATTGTGTTTCTTCATAATCCATCATCAATTGTTGAGTCAGTGGGATATCATCTTTCATCAAATCATCCCCGAGCATGACAACAAATGGTTCATTCCCTATGAATGCTTTTGCTTGAAGAACGGCATCCCCCAGTCCTCTTGGATGAGATTGACGGATGAAGTGAAGATTGACATGAGTCGTTTCTTCAACTAAAGCGAGTAGTTCTGTTTTTTCCTTTTCTCGCAAATTGTTTTCCAATTCGATATTTGCATCAAAATGATCTTCGATGGGTCTCTTTTCTTTTCCCGTTACGATCAAGATATCTTCAATTCCCGAATTCAATGCTTCTTCCACAATAAATTGGATCGTTGGCTTATCCACGATTGGAAGCATTTCTTTTGCCATGGCTTTTGTTGCCGGCAAAAAACGTGTACCTAGCCCAGCGGCAGGAATAACTGCTTTTTTGACCTTCACTTGCTGTTCCTCCTAAACGACGATTACCTGTTAATCATCTATTTAACGAAGAGAAAATTCATTCTCCATTTTTCCGTCACGTAGCATGATTTCTTTTGCGGCTTTTTTAATATCTTCTCCATTATACAAAACATTATAGATGGTTTGAGTAATTGGCATCTCAACACCTAGCTGTTGTGCTAGCTCGACTGCTGCTTTTGTCGTTGCCACACCTTCAACGACCATTCCCATGTTTTCCAAAACTTCTTCCAGTTTATGCCCTTGTCCTAGTAAGTTACCGGCACGCCAATTACGGGAATGAACACTTGTACAAGTAACAATCAAATCCCCAACGCCGCTCAAACCGATAAACGTCAGCGGATTGGCACCCATTGCTACACCAAGACGACTAATTTCTGCTAATCCGCGAGTCATGATTGCCGCTTTTGCATCGTCTCCGAACCCTAGCCCATGGATAGCACCGGCACCAATAGCAATGATATTTTTTAATGCTGCGCCAGTTTCTACACCAATCACATCATTATTTGTATAAATCCTGAAATAATCATTCATGAATAATTCTTGTACATAAGCAGCTGCTTTTTGATCAATACTTGCAGCTGTAATCGTTGTGATATCATGAACTGCTACTTCTTCCGCATGACTAGGGCCAGATAATACGACGATTGCCTGTCGTTTTTCTTCTGGAATTTCTTCAGCCAAAACTTCTGAGATTCGTTTATGCGTATCTTGTTCTAGGCCTTTACTTGCATGGATAATGACGGGCTTAGTATTCATTTTACCAATAAGTTCCTGAGCGACTGAACGGATCGCTTTTGTCGGAACGACAAACAAAATAGCATCTGCGTCATCCACTGCTTCTGCCAATTCTTTATATCCGATAATCGATTCTGGAATCGTCAAATCAGGTAAAAAATGTTGGTTTGTATGATACGTATTGATTTCGTCAATCTGTTCAGGTACATTTCCCCAAATACGGACATCATGCCCGTTTTCTGCCAATGTCTGTGCTAAAGCAGTGCCCCATGATCCAGGACCAAGAACTGCGATTTTTTGTTTCATGGATATTCCTCCAAATAAATAATTGATAATTTCCATTATAGTATACATTTCTTAAAGTTTGGACTAATTTCCATTGTTTTTAAGTGTTTGTTTAATTCTTTTATCGACTTTCACTTAAAATAATCTATTTAATGTTGCAATAGCGTACATTTTAATTTTTTTCTTTTTACACTTGTTATACTTTATTTGTCACTAAGAGAAAGGAGGTTTGACTATGTTTCCATTACCATTACCATTGGGAGGCTGGGAAGTTTCTCCTAACAACCCTTAATTGAAGCTACATACAAGAAGAGGCTGGGACAGAAGCGTTTAACTCTAAGAAATAAGAAGGAATTCACGAAAATTACTTTTCAAATTTTTGTGAATTTCAGCTTATTTCCGAAGGAGTTGCTTCTGCTTCCGCCGGTTATACGTGTTTAGAGCGTGAGACAAAAGTAAAGAACACTTTTGTCTCACGCTCTTTGTTTAAGTCAACACATGGTAGAAATTTTGATAACAGTCGTATCCTCCTTATTCCGAGTAAATGATGTGACATGCAGTTATACATCAGGCTTATCGTTTCTTGATACACAGTGTTCAATCAGCTCACCCTCGATATTAGATTAAAAAACGGCAAAATATGAAAAACTATTTTGCCGTTTTGTTTCTGTAATATTTAGGTCAAAATACTGATTCCACAACTGCTTGATATAAACGGTGTTACAGAAGTAGCCTCTATCACGACCTCATCATCAACTTATTTTTTTGCCATAAAGAGAAGGCCGTATCTGGTGCCCAATGTGCGGCTGCAATATGCGCTTGCACGCAACGATATTGAATACCATTATATGTGACTATGTCTCCTACTTGATAAAAAGTACCGACTGTCCAAGAATTTCCTTGGCCGTTCTCGTCTAGGGTTCTTGCCGTGACAGACTGGCTTAGTAAAGAAGCGCCTGTCTGATTGACTGCACGAACTTGATAGCGATACGCAGTAGAAGCTGTCAAATTTTGATCTTCAAATACAGCGGTTTGTGAGGTAGCGATCTTCTTGCCATCTCTGTATATTTCATAATAAAGTACTTCTTCCAATAAGCTGTTTTCTTGCCATACCAAACGAACTGTTGATTGTGTCACATGATTGATGCTCAACCCGTTTGGTATAGAAGGTGCTGGTAAAACTGCTGCTTCTTGAGCGCGAATGTTCAAATCATCAGAACGTGCAGAAATATTTCCTGATGTATCGACAGCTTCAATCGTATAAGAATAAGTCGTTTCTGGTTGTAAACCTGTATGTATATAATTCGTAGTGTTGCTTGTTCCTACTAATCGATTGTTTTCATAAATATTATAATGTGACACACGGACGTTATCTGTTGATTCAGTCCAAGACAATGTGACCGTCGTACTTGTTGCTGTTCCTCGAAGATTGGCCGGTTTAGAAGGTTTCTCTGTATCTGGTTCTTGTTCCTTAAATAGATTTTGATAAGCTTTCGCAAATGATTCATTATAAGAAATACCAGCTGAGTTTACCCCTTCGTCCCAGTTCACGCTCCAAGTCATCAAACCTTTTAAAGGTGTACGTTCTTTTTCCATTTGTTCGAATACTTGATAGACAACGGATGGATCTTGCACATAACCGTTGGCTGCCGCATCGTTATTTGCTGGAATCCCCAAAGCCAGACGATCTGCTGGTATCCGAATGTATCCACTCTCTCCGTTATGCAAGGCTTTTGACATACCATATAAGAAATCATATTTTCGACTGTCATTGTTCTGAGCAATCCATTCGTCGCCCACGCTTAATCCGTCGCCCGCCTGATTATATAGTTGTGGTGCAATAAAATCGTACTCATTTTCTAATGCAGTGATATATGGGACATAGCCTCCCGCTGTTCTCAAATAAGGGAATTCAGGTGCCATAGAAATAATAAAGTGTTTTCCTTGCTTTTTATAATGATCTCGCACGATTTTCAACGCTTCTGGAATCACTTGCTGGTTATCACCTGCCGTAATGGCGCTTTGTTCTAAATCAATGTCTAACCCATCAAATCCATAGGTTTCTACCAATCGAATCACTTCATCTGCAAATGCTTGTTCTTGCCCTCGATACAATTCGATATGGGAATCCGCTCCGCCTAGAGAAATGATAACTGAGCGTCCTTCTTCATTCAGGGCAGCCACTTTGCTTCTGAATTCTTCATCACTCATATTAAATGGCTCAAATGTAGGAATCCCTTCGCCTTTCATAAAAGATACTGCGATGACATTATAAAACGGATTGATCTTTCCTAAGTCTGTCTCTGCTGGTTTCCCACCTCTATATCCCGCACCTTGCTCTGGTACCCAATTATGATAATAACCAACAGCAATTTGCTTTTCTGAGATATCCGGCATCAATGCCGCAGAATCTTGTGCAGCATATATAGTTTGTCCACCTCCAGCGAAACAGCCGATTGCTGCCAATGACAGCCAAAAAATTTTTTTCATTCATCATACCTCCTAATATTTGATAACTATAGTTTATTTTAACAACGACTGTTTTTCATTTTTTGTATGTTATTACAACATAAATAAAAATTGCTTTTAAAGAATGAGCACTTTTTATCAAAAATAGTGCATAATTGACATTTTCGTCCTTAGATAACAGCCTTGTGTTATCTTATATTCATAAAAAACGTATGGAGGTAACTTACATGATAAAACATGCTTCTTTAATTCGAAAACTAAGAAAAGAACGTGGACTGACACAAGCTCAATTAACAGAGGGGCTTTCTCAGCGAGGGACATTAGCTGCTTTTGAATCTAGAGGAACAAAAATCAGTTTTGAATTGTTAGTGGATTACCTTGAACGGATGAATGTCACACTTGAAGAATATCAATTTTTGCTGAACAACAATACTCTTACAGGTAAACAAAAACTTTCTAATTACCTGATCACAACAAAATATTTAACAAAAGAGCAAGAGAATGAACTACTAAAAGAATATAAAAAAACTGGGAATATTTATTATCGCCTGCTATATACGCAACGTATACTAATTGATCAATATTTGGGAAACCGAAAACTCACTCGTTCGGAAACTTTGACAGAAGTTTCTATTATCAAAAAGTACTTGGAAGGTATCGATACATGGGGACACTATGAACTTTCTATTTTTTCCAATTGTTTATTTATATTCGATGACGAGTATATTTATCATTCTTTTCAGCGTAGTGTCACAAAAATGAAAGCATACGTCGATACTGCTCATTATTCCGAATTATTATCAAATTTTCTTTTGAACGGGATACATCTATCTTTTCATCGTTCTTCTGTTTTTCTTAGAAAACTATTTTTAGGAGAATGGAAAAAAGTAAGTGACCGTTATAAACATACGTTAGACTTAGCCCGTTACAAAGCATTCACTGCTTTAGCTCTATTAGCAGATGGCAATGAACGAGCACTAGAAGAAATTGACGAAGCAATCCATTTCTTTGAATGGCTAGGACTAGAGGAAGTGAAAGAAGAGATTATTGAATTGAGAGATTCTCTTTTGAAAAAAACTATACATAAAAATGATAAGGCTATTTATCAATAGTCATTCTTCTAGTTTTTTATTTTTGTTGCAATACCATACAAAAAAATAACATTCAGATAATACATTTTATACTATCTTATGAAAAGGAAACCCTTTCTTAAAATATTTTATCTAACTGGAGGAATCATCAAATGAAAAAAAGTACTTTATTGGGATTAGGAATGTTACTTGCTACAACAGGAATCGCCGCTTTGTCTTCTGTAGATGTCTCGGCTCATGGCTATGTTTCACAACCTATCAGCCGTGGCTATCAAGGTGCTCTAGATAGTAGGAATAATTGGCAAAGTGCTTTTGAAAAGTATGGTCGTATCATCAACGAACCCCAATCTTTAGAAGCACCAAAAGGATTCCCTTCGGCTGGACCTGCAAATGGTCGGATTGCTTCTGCTAATGGTGCAGTAGGTGACTTTGTTTTGGATAAACAAACAGCTACGTTATGGACAAAAAACAACTTAACTACTGGGGCAAACCGATTCACTTGGCATTTCACAGCTGACCACGCAACGACGAAATGGCACTATTACATGACTAAAAATGGTTGGAATCCAAATGCCCCATTGAATAGAAATGACCTGGAATTCATTGGTGAAGTAAATAATCGTGGCAATATGTCTAATACTAATCCGACTCATACAATCAATATTCCTAGCAATCGTCTGGGGTATCATGTCATTTTAGCAGTTTGGGATGTAGCTGACACAGATAACGCATTTTATAATGTGATCGATGTCAATGTTCAAAATCGTAATGCATTAACTGACTTGGAAAACAACTAAAAAATAAAGGGAGCAGTTGTCGCTGCTCTCTTTATTTTTTATATTCTTTTCATCCAATCGATCCTAATAATCAAACTGACGATAGTAGCGGCGTATCTCTAATGGATGACAATTCATCTGTTCGACATGTGCATCGATACGCTGTGTCACTGCATGCATCAATAAGAAAGACAACACACGTCCGCGATATTTTTCGCTGATACCTTCTACTGGATAGTCTTTTGTATCTATCAATGTATAATTACTACAAATTTTTGGCAAAAGTTTAGCTACACGTTCAGATAACACTCTCTGTTCATCTTCGCCTAAAAATAAAGTGACAGGGGTCGTTTCTTCAACGATCTCTAACGTCCCGTGAAGAAACTCGGCAGCATGGATAGATTTCGATGGGAGCCAGCTTTGTTCTTCCCAATAACACATGGCATATGAATAAACAGCTCCCCATTGATTCCCTGCTCCGATAAAATAATGCATGCTATCACGTCGATGCTTTTCTGCAAATGATAAGCCAAATGCATCTGCTTTTTTCTCTGCTTCAACTAACCCTGTTGGCAAATAATGTTCGAGCTGTTCATAGTACTCTGAGTAATCTTCGAATTCCCCATGCAAATACATCAATCGATCTGCTACCATAAAAAATTTGATTTGTTCTGTTCCGGGAGCTGGATAAGTAACCACAAAATCGCATAGTTGAGACAACTTACTCTCCGCTTTATCGATAAATCCAATCAGTGTCGCTCCTACTTTCTTGATTTCTTCTACTGCTTTCACTACTTCTTGGGTTGTCCCAGTAACAGAGGACACGACAACGATAGAATCTTTTGTTAATCTTTTGTTCCCAGTAGTGTAATATTCTGCAGCATGCTGTACAAAGACAGGCAAGTTGCTTTTCCCATTCATATAAGTGACAGCTTGCATCGAAGAAGCATACGTTCCACCGATTCCTAAATAATAGACAGCATCGAATTTTTTCGTATAAAGTTTATCGATGATTTTTTCTACTTGCGGACGTAAAGCTAGTGCCCCTTTTATTGCTTTGATTTGTTCTTCTTCATTGAATTTCAACATGATTTCCACCTCTTATAATTTACTTTTCAAGACTGTATCAAAGTCTTCAAAGATTTTTTTGTTCAAGTCGATTCCTTTAGCTGCTGCGATTTTATAAGCGAATAGTTGAAATGGAACGACAAGTGCTAATATAGACAGATATTCATTACATTCTATTGCTAATCCAAGTGTTTTTTCGTCTCTTGCTTTTTTTGTGGTAATTGTGAGAGTCTCTCCAACATACTGACTCATATATCTCCGCAACTTTTGTGAACGTTCCTTATTTTCATTGTCACCTTCAATAAAGAACAACAAATGGGAAGCATCAGCCTCTAGATATGGGCCATGCATGTAAGCTTCTAACTCAAATCCTTGTGACGGAACACGGATTGTTTCCGTCAATTTCGTTTCTGCTTCTTTCGCTGTTCCCCAGTTTGGACCATAACCAATAGTGATGAAGCGTTGTGTTAAACGAAACAAACTTTGATGTTCATCAAAAAATTCTTCCGTTTTTTGAATAATCACTGGTAAATGATTGATTATTTTGTGTAACTGTTGCATGTAGTTTTGTTCTATTTCTTTGCTGATATTATTTTTACTTATCCCAATTCCTAGCCCTAAGAGTAGTAACTGTAAGACAGTAGCAGAATAGCCTTTTGTAACGAAGCCAACTGTTTCTATCCCAGCACCTAAATCAATAATCTGTGTAGCTTCTAAAGCAAGTGGACTTTGTACGTCATTTGTGACAGCAATAATCGGTATTTCTTGTTTTTGGATCATTTTTACTGCTTCAACAGTAGAAGCACTTTTCCCACTTTGTGACACAGCAATCACAGTATCGATTGATGGAGAAAGTTTTCCATAATGAGCAAAATGAAAAGGTTCTTGAATATCGACAGTTAGCTCGCCATAAGATTCCAATGCCGGCTTCGCTGCTAAACAAGCGTTGTAAGAAGAACCCGTTGCTAGCATCAGCAGATTCGTTGTTTTTTTCATTTGTTTTCTTGTCGAAAAATCATTCTTTTTCAAGATCGTACTTAGTACTTCCTTTTCTTCATAAATATAATCTTGCATCGTAACCATTTTCTCTGCTCCTTTTCTAAAAAATCCCTATCCACGAACCAAAAATCCCAAAGAAAGCTAGTCCGATCAAAATCGTTAATGGTTTTACTTCTTTTTTCAATAGATAAAACACTACACCAAATGCACCCAGACATAAGATATTTGGGACAATATCATCAAAAATACTTTGAACAGTCACAGCATTTTCTCCTGAACCGATTTTTAAAGGAATATTGATGGTAATCATCGTGGCAGTCATTGCTCCGACGACCATCAACCCAATGATAGACGCGCCTAATGTCAAACTTTCCATCATCCCGTTTGCCTGAATCTTTTTCAAAAAACCCGTTCCTAAGCGATAACCCCAACCTGTTGCTAGATAGCGGAACAGAATGTGCGGAATATTGAAAATCAAAATGAACAAGATAGGTCCTAAAATATTTCCTTGCATGGCTAAAGAGGTGCCCACACCTGTGGCAATCAATCGCAAAGTTCCCCAAAAGAAAGAATCCCCTAACCCTGCAAGGGGTCCCATCAAAGATGTTTTGATACTGTCGATCGCGGTCACATCAAATTCAGGATCATCCTTATTTTCTTCCTCCATTGCAGCCGTGATCCCTAAAATCAATGTAACGATATGTGGGGTCGTGTTGAAAAACTCTAGATGCCGTTTCAAAGCTGCTGCCATTTCTTCTTTCGACTGATATAACTTTTTCAAAATCGGAATCATTGCGTAAACATAAGCCATATTCATCTGTCGTTCATAGTTCCAAGAAAACTCCATTTGAAAAGAACGCCAGAATACATGATTCAGTTCTTTTTTCGTTATTTTGCTATTTTTACTCTCAGAATTCTTCATCTTCTTCGACCTCCCCTACAGTGGTTTGAAGTGGCAGTTGACGGACATTCATGATATTGACTACCACAACGGCTAAAATTGCACCAAAAATAGCTACTCCGGTCACAGGAATCTTTAAGTAAGAAGCTATAGCGAAACCTAAGAAAAAGTATGGTGCAACTTGTTTGTTAATCAGCAAGCGAGCGAGCATCGCGAAACCAAGAGCTGGAATCAACCCTGTAGCTACTGACAAGCCATTCTGAACGAAGTCAGGAATCTTATTGAGTAGATTCCCGATCGTATTGCTTCCCACCATATACGAAACCATTACTACAACACCAAGCATCAAGGAAAGACCGAACCCGGCAAGCAAGTGCATATGCTCGACTCCTTTATAGTTTCCTTCTTCTGCATAACTGTCCGCTTTATGGTTCATAATTGGAATCAAAAGACCTAAGTAAATATTTTTCAATATCAATGTCAACGTAGCAATTGGTAAACCTAGTAAAAGTGCCGTTTCCGTACCAGCTCCAGCTGTGATAGCAAAAGCCGTGCCTAAAATTCCTCCGGTCACCACATCAGGGGGGATCGAAGCACCTACTGAGAATGATCCGATAAATGCTAACTCCAAAGTGGCGCCCATGATGATCCCAGTTTTTACATCACCCAACACGATTCCTGTAAACAGTCCCGTCACAATTGGACGAGAAAGCAGTGATGTCCCTAATGCATATTCTGATTGTGCGATAAATGCAACGATTCCTAATAAGACTGCTTGTACAATCATTGAGTTTCTTCCTTTCTTACAAAACTTCCCTTACGTCCACTTTTTTATCTGCCGGTACTTGACGGATCTCCACTTCTATTTGTTTGTCAATCAATCTTTTCAATCGTTCCTCCTCTTCTGGTAAAATATTCACCGCTTTTCCAATACTGCGAGTACCAGGTTTCGCCTTGATTCCTCCTAAGTTGATGGTTTTGATTTCTGGATACGCTTCTGCCAGCTTATATGCGTCCTCGATTGATTCCACTACGATGAATAGCTTATATTTATCTGTCACCCCGCTTTTCAATGCGGCAATCGAGTCATCAATGGATTTGATTACTAGTTTGACTCCTTGCGGCTTGGCTAATTTGATCGTTGTCTTTCGTATCTCATTAGTAGGCACATCATCATTCGCAATCAAAATACAATCTGCACCTATTGTTTGTGTCCAAGAAAAAGCTACTTGTCCGTGTAATAACCGATGGTCAACTCTTGTCAATACAATCATTCTTCTTCCTCCTAAAATTCATCTTCTTCTATTTCCTGATTGATCCGTTCGTTACAAAACTGGATCATTTTTTTTGAATCAGTTAGCACCTGCTGGATCAAAACAGTTGTCTGTACTTCAGCGTCCAACCGAGATACTAGCTCAATCAAGAGTGGCAAATTCAATCCGGCAACAAGATAGACATGATCCTGATTGATATATTGTAAGAATTCATTGTTGACACTTCCGCCAAAAAGATCCGTCAGAACAATGATTTCTTTATCTTTGTACCTCATAAACAGCTGACTTACTGATTCCGTTAAATCAAAATTCTCATCAGTATAGCAGTCCAATGCAGTAATAGAATGATTTTTCCCATAGATTAGCTCTAATGAATCTAGTATCCCTGAAGCAAATTTACCATGGGAAGCTAAGATAATTTCTCTGTCCACTTTTTCATCTCCTCTTTTTACTTACACATACTAAAAAAGCAAGTTGTGTGCCAAAGTTAGTGGCCACAACTTGCTTATGTTCAAAATTCTTCTTCTATCGAGAGTAACTCTGTACTTTCACTCAAAATATCACAGATATAGGCAATCTCAGAACGAGGGATCATGACACTATAATGCTCTTCAATGACACTAAATGCAGATTTAATGGCAAATATCTCTTCTTTTTGACACTGTTCCCATTTCTCTAATCCTTGATAGGTTTCAATTGGCATTTGTCGAATCAAACGTTCGATTAGACAACTCACATGGACATATAACGCTAGTTTTTTGGGATTACTGATTCTTCGATTCAACTGCACCTCTAATTCTCGCATAAAATGATCGATTTCCTCCATCACCTTTTCTGTATCTAGAATAGTCACAGAGTCCAGTACTTTCTCCAATGAAAAATTGCGAATGATGTTCTGGTTGAATGTTTCCTTATCTGAAACATTCATAGCAGAATCCAACCATTCTGCCAGTACAGACATCTTCTCTCCTGAGATGAGGTCTTCTAATGAAAGATAGTCGATATCGGTGATAGCAGGATCTGCGGTACCTATGATCCCTACGATTTCGTATATGGAAAACAGTGGGTCCCTGTTTTTCTTATCTTTTAATCGCTGATATTCATATGGGATGATTTTCAACTGACAAGTCGTAGGCAAGCTTTTCTCTAGCAGTGCACTTAGGTGAGCCGCCGTGCCGATTCCAGTGAAGCAGGTAGTAATGAGTGCTTTGGGTTTATTTTCTTGTGGATAGAGGAGCCGCCATTCTGGTTTGGTTTGACGAACAGCCTCTTCTGCTATTTCTTCTAATGCTGCATTTTTTTGCAAGCATTCCCCTACTGTGATGGCTAAAGGTGTCGTCACATTATTTAAAATCAAAAGTGGTACAGATAGTTGTTTTTTAAAAAACTGATGGATTTCTTTCAGAGATCCCATATCTACTAATATGATCAATCCATTTGAAACATCGCTGTTTTCGCAATAATCCACAATTTCTGAAGCAATCTGCTGTGGAGTGACATCTAGCGGCATATCAAATGATTCAAATAGATCTTCTTGTAATAAACGATTGACCACATTTGCCATACTGCTAGCAGTTGCATAACCGTGCGCAGCAATCATTGCTTTTGGCAGTCGTTTTTCTTTTGACCATTTTGCTTTTTTTAGATAGATCGTCAGTAAAATCCGATCCATACTAGTGACTTCAATATCTAATTTAATCTTACTCAGTTCCAAGATTCGCTGGACATAATGATAGCTAGATGGATAAGATTGAGAAACCTGTTTTTCTAATTCTTTGATTAGTTGGATAATCGCATGTTCTTCCGGTAACCATTTGACAGTGCTTCGCTGATAAAGATAGTAACTCAAGGCATAGACACTGTTTCCATCGAACTTGATTTGATAGGCAGACTCCATTTGTCGAAAGGTCTCACGGATAGATTGAGTCCAATAAACCAACAGCTCGTGTTTTTCTTGTCTACTGGTCTCAAACAGCAAAAAATCAAATAATTGGATCACTTCTTGTTTTAGTTTTCCTTCGCAAGAATATAGAAGACACTCATTTTTTTTGAAATCAAGCAGGATCTGCTCAAAACTTTTAACGATTCGTTGCTGTTCTGGTTGTTGCTTTTCCATCAATTGTTCTAAGGTCTGGTCTTGCGTGATATAGATTCCTTGCTGTGCTGTATTTTTGGTAATGGGCTCAGCGAGTAGTTCTTTTTGCAAATGATGGATGGTGACATGGATCTCCGACTGTTCACGTTGTTCAGCATACGCTTTTGCCGCTGAAACTTTGACAATATTTTTCAGCTCTCCTATGTTTCCAGATAAGTTTTGACCTGCTAGAAGTGACAAAACTGGGCCACTGACTGACAAAGGGCTCCCCATTTTTCTTTGTTCCTCGATAAAAAAAGAGTAAACCAGTTCTAGCCGTTCATTTCGACTACGCTGATTGAGTGCAGGTAGTTCGATTCGGATAGGTATTCTTCGAATGAAAGTGGTTAAGAAATGACTAGTGGTCTCCTCTGTTGTGGCAAAAAAAAGACGTGTTTTGATCCGCCGTGACACATTAGGTTCTCCCATACGATAAATCACACCTTGATCAAGATAGGTGAATAGTTTTTCCTGCCCTTCTGGTGTTAAGCGATGTACCTCGTCTAAAAACAAGATTCCACCATCTGCTGCTTCGAAAGCCCCTTTTTTATTTTCTTCTGCTCCAGTGTAAGCTCCTTTGACATGTCCAAACAAATTGCTAGTCAACAGTTCAGGATTATCTGCATATTGTGCACAATTGAAAGTGATGAATGGTGCAGAGTCCTCTAGTAAATCATGAAGTAGACAATACTGATAGACTAAATGGACTAAATAACTTTTACCTGTGCCGCTTTCGCCTGTGATCAAAAGTGGCAGTCCGCCATCTGGATAGTAAAGAGCTGTTTTGATTTGTTCGATACTTTCTTTCAAACTGGCGTCGTGTCCGATCATAAAAGAGAATAAATCTTTTGGTTGTGCGAAAAAAGGCTGTTCTTCTTTAAGATCATTGATAGAAAAATAAAAATTCGTACGTAACTGAAAAAATTGTTTTTCAAAAGCTTCTTTGTGGAAATAAACCACTGGACGAGAATTGATTTTGACTAGTAGTTTCTCCTCGTTCAACTGGTTCAAATAATGACTGACTGTGTTTCTTTTTACCCCAAAATGTTCAGCCAATCTTTGTGCTGTAAAGACCTCGTTCATATGGTTGAGATCGAAAAAGGCTGTCTGGTTCTCTAAGTAGCATAAAATTTCGTTTTTTAACAACTTATTCACCCCTACTCCATCATAGAAAACGGATTCATTTTGTCAATAAAATCTTTAATAAAGAGTTGAAAAATATGTCTTGTTATAGACAGCAGCTTACTTATCCCTTATAATTTTTATTCTAAAAACGAACAGTTCCTTCCGGTTTTTATACTGGAATTTCCAAACAATAAAGAAAGAACAAGGAGGCTATGACTATTCAATGAAATCGGATAAATCTAAAAAGAGGAAGTATACTTCTTGGAAAACTTTTCGCGAAATCATCGGATCTTATCTCGCTGTGGTTGTGTTTTTACCTTTGCTTTATATGGCTATGACAGAACAAACCCGTTTTATCGATGTAGATACGCAATATATAGCCGAAACAGGATTTTTATTTATCTTTATCTTGATTTTTGCGCTCTATAAATCCTTCCACACAAAATAGGAGGCACAGCTCTCAATTTTTCTGTCTGCTTTTTGTTATTACAAATCCTTATATCTGGTATAACAACAATTTATTGGCGTAACGAGGAAAAACGAGTTATGATGCTTTCAGAGAGTAAAGAGGTACTGTTGTCACCATCCTTTTTATTGATTACGTACACCACTCTTAGTTTTTTCCCATTGATTAAGAAAACAAGGTAGAAACATCACTGTTCCTGCCTTGTTTTCTTTTTCGTGTGCTGTTTTGATATCAAAATCGCAAACGGCTTTCTACATAGCGATATTGATAATGAGAGGTTGTATTCGTTACACCAAACTTAATAGAAGCGTTTCTTCCTACTCCGATGTTCACCCCTGCATTCCAAGTTGTTGAACCATTATTGAAGAAGTCGCCATTTACAATGTAAAAAATACGGTTAGCATCTTCTAAATGAACATAAACAGTTCCACCAAATTGTTTCGACAAACCATTATATCCGCGGATCATTTCAACTCGTAGGATTCTTTTGATAGCCCTAAAATTTCCACTTTCACTGGTCTCGCAATAAAAGCGCATCGTGGGTCTATAACTAGCATTGACTGTGAAAGATTGCGATAATGTTCTGTATGTTGCTCTTGCTGTACGTGCTTGTCTTGCACTTTCATCTGTGAATCCAAGCTCTTGTTGTGCTTGGATAATAGGGATGCCGTTTTCTTTTGCTACTTCTCGCACCATTTCATCAAAAGTGAGTACGGGACTTATGTTTATCTCTTTCTTTTCATTTGATATGTCGATCACTGATGCATCCACTTCTACAGCAAACACAGGCTGTCCGATATTACTTACCCCCCCCTAAAGTTGCCACACATAATAAACCAATCAACGATTTTTTCATTCTCATATCCCTTCTTTCAACATTAATTAGCTTTCCCACAAACAATTTGTTACAATAACTTTATAGCACAAAAAGAAAACGATTTCAACAACTTTTAAAAAAGGAGAATAAACTATGAAAACAAAGCTTTTATTAGATTTAATAACATCGTTACTTTTAATTTTTTCGCCAAAAATAACGATGGTTTTTATGGAAAATGAAGCTTCGCCCTCCCCATTTTATGAGATTTTATTCATTACTAAGATCATTTGCTTTATACTCGCTGTTTTTTACTTAAATCATGGAATCACTACTTTTTTATTTTCAAAAAATAAATAGCGCTCCATTGATGATTCTGTACCTGATCCACCTTTTGCACACGATTCATTTATAAAAAAATCGGACAAAATAGACGTTTGGAGGAATGAAGAGACCGGGATGAATTTCCCGTTCTCTTTCTTTTTTTCTAAAAAATACTCTATTCAATCTCTAAAATCTCTTCATAATAAAACTTTCATTTATGAAAAGGCTTGTTCTCTTTTCATTCTAAATTTCCTAAGCTACAATGTGGTAGTACTTGTTTTTTCAACTGTAGACAAATAAATAATAGGAGGAATCATATGATTCAGTTATTACGTTATGCAAAAGATTATCGTAAGCAAATCATTTTGGGTCCGTTCTTCAAGTTTCTTGAGGCTGTCTTCGAACTTGTCCTACCTTTAATGATGGCTTCCTTGATCGATAATGGACTAAAAATGAATGACCGAGGAAAAATCATTGAAATGGGCTTATGGATGGTCGCTATGTCTGTGATTGGTCTGATTTGTGCTATCATTTGCCAATATTACGCTTCAGTAGCTTCACAAGGATTTGGTACAGAGTTGCGAAATCAGCTGATCAAAAAAATCAATACTTTCTCTCACAACGAGTTGAATCATTTTGGAACA
This sequence comes from Enterococcus sp. E5-162, assembly GCF_035725965.1. NCBI lineage: Bacteria > Bacillati > Bacillota > Bacilli > Lactobacillales > Enterococcaceae > Enterococcus > Enterococcus sp. E5-162. Next base: position 46,659 of record NZ_JAPRFV010000004.1, read on the forward strand.
GATACCTTGATCACTCGAATGACAAACGACATCAATCAGCTTCAACTAGCTTTAGCAATGGTCATTCGTTTATTGATTAGAGCACCATTTTTAAGCATCGGTTCAGTAGTCATGGCTTTTGTGATCGACTGGGAAGTAGGTCTGTTTTTCTTAGCATTATTGCCTATTTTCTCCATCATTTTATTTTTTATCATCAGAAAAACTGTTCCTCTCTATCAAAAAGTGCAAGAAAAACTAGACCAGCTCAATGAACACGTCAGCCAGAATCTTAGCGGCGTTCGTGTCATACGTGCATTTGCACAGACAAAAAAAGAAACAGAAAAGTTTGATAAAAGCACAAATGATCTAGCGAACAATTATTTACGTGTTTCCAATATCTCTGCCCTTTTATCACCTGCTACGACCTTGATCATGAATGTCGGAATCATTTGTTTGCTAACAGTTGGCGGGATCAAAGTAAACATTGGTAGTTTGCAACAAGGACAAGTTCTTGCTTTGATCAATTATATGAATCAAATGCTTTTGGCACTGATCGTTGTTTCAAACCTCGTCGTGATCTTCACACGTGCCGAAGCTTCAGGTAATCGAGTAAAAGAGGTTCTAGACACAGAGAATTCGATTCTTGAAGCCGAGATCAGTACTACTCCCGATTTTTCTTCTGAATCGATTCTCGCTTTTGATCACGTTGACTTCCGTTATACTCCTGATTCTGGGCTTTCTCTTCAAGGGATTACATTTCAGCTGAAGCGAAATACGGTCCTTGGAATCATTGGTCCAACGGGAAGCGGGAAAACGACTTTGACTCAATTGATTCCGCGCTTCTATGATGTCAGTTCCGGTACAGTCATAATGGATGGAATGGACGTTCGTTCTTGGCAGCTGGATCATCTTCGTCAGCAAATCGCCCTTGTTCCCCAAACTTCCGTGTTATTTACTGGGACTATTCGTGAAAACCTTCAATGGGGTAAGCAAGATGCCACAGAAGATGAGTGTTGGGAAGCCCTGAAAATCGCTCAGGCAGAAGAATTTGTACGTCAGCTTCCAAATGGTTTAGATACAAAAGTCATGGAAAACGGAAAAAATTTCTCCGGCGGTCAAAAACAGCGACTAACGATTGCAAGAGCTTTGATTGCCAAGCCAGAATTACTGATTTTAGATGACTCTTTGAGTGCGTTGGATTATCAGACTGACTTGGATTTGCGTAAGGCGCTGCAGACTTATCTTGGCAGTACAGTGATCATTATCTCCCAACGTGTCCGCTCCATTCAAGAAGCACACCATATCTTAGTGATGGATCAAGGAAAGATCGCTGCTCAAGGTACGCATGAAGAATTACTTGCTCAATCAGCGGAATATCAGGAAATCGTCGCATCACAGGAGGAAGAATAGTTATGAAAGTAAAAAAATTATCCTTGCAGACACTCCGTCGCTTCATCCCTTATCTTACTGCTTATGCGAAAGACATTTGGCTAGCTGTATTACTAGGGATTATCAACGGGATCGCAACAGTTGTGATGACGTTACAAATTGGCCAAAGTATCGATCAAATGATCGGAGAAGGACAAGTTCGCTTCAATCGACTATTCCATTTACTGATTCTGTTCGGTGGAATCGTTTTGATCAATGTAGTCAGTCAATGGCTCATCCAAGTATTAAGCAATCGGTTAGCTTACTTGTCCGTTGCAACATTAAGAAAAGATGCTTTTGCCCATTTAAATCGATTGCCACTTCGTTATTATGATCAAAATTCTCATGGAAATATCGTCAGTCGATTTACAAATGATATGGACAACATTTCTATTGCGATTTCTGCCGCCTTCAATCAATTGTTTTCCGGAGTTGCGATCATCCTTCTTTCGTTTATTTTTATGATGCGTCTAAGTCCACTTCTGACATTGGTCGTTCTTTGTTCCACACCGATTATTTTCCTTGTGAGTTGGATCGTTGCTCGTGCTTCGCAAACAAATTTCGATAGACAGCAAAGAATCATTGGGGAGATTTCGGGCTTTGTGACCGAACGAATCGGTAATCAGAAAATCGTGAAAGCTTTTCAGCAAGAAGAAGCTAGTCAACAGCAATTTGAACTGTTAAATGCTGATCTATATCAAAAAGGACAACGGGCACAATTTTCTTCTTCCTTGACAAACCCGTCTTCTCGTTTTGTAGATCACCTTGCTTATTTATCGATTGGTTTGGTTGGCGGCCTATTGGCATTGAAGAGTGGTTCGTCAATCACTGTTGGTGTGATTTCCAGCTTTACGATCTACTCAAGTCAGTTTTCTAAACCATTTATCGAACTTTCTGGAATCACGACACAACTGCAAACCGCTTTTTCTGGTCTAGAACGAGCATTTGATTTGATCGATCAACCAGAAGAAACGCCTGATTTGCCAGATGCCTATGCCTTGGAACCCAAAAATATCAAAGGAAAAGTCTCTTTTGATCATGTTTCTTTTTCTTATGACCCCAAACAGCGTTTGATCGAAGATTTCAATTTTACTGCTTATCCAGGTCAAACCATTGCTATAGTAGGAAAAACAGGAGCCGGAAAATCCACACTTGTTAATTTGCTGATGCGTTTTTATGACACAACAAAAGGAACGATTACAATCGATGACCATGACATCCGCTCTATCCAACGTGATACATTACGTAAAAGTTTTGGAATGGTGTTACAAGATACTTGGCTATTTGACAGTACATTGCGAGAAAATCTTCGTTTTGGGAATCCGGAAGCAAGTGACGCAGAAATCAATGATGCCCTAAAAGCTTCTTATATGTATGAATTTGTTGAACGTTTGCCGGAAAAATTAGATACTAAGATTGGCGGTCAAGGGTTAAAGATATCAGATGGACAACGCCAACTGTTGACGATTGCTCGAACGATGATCAGTAATCCGCCTATGCTGATCTTAGATGAGGCTACTAGCTCAGTCGATACATTGACAGAGAAAAAAATCCAACAAGCCTTCTTAGCAATGATGGAAGGTAAAACCAGTTTTGTTATTGCCCATCGCCTGTCCACAATCAAAAATGCGGACCAGATATTAGTGATGGATCAGGGAGCCATTGTCGAAATGGGCACCCATGATGAGTTGCTTCAAAAAGATGGTTATTACCGACGGCTCTATCAAGCACAATTCACAGCACAATAAAAACAAGCAGTCTTCTGGGATGGGAAGACTGCTTGTTTTTTATTTAGCGTGGATCGCTAAACTTCTTAAAATTTTTTTGTAAGGAATACTACGTCCTACGTAATAAATGGCAATTGATTGAATCGGTAACCATATCACTGTTTTTAACAGGCGGGGCGCCCAAACGACCCAGCTGAACAATGGCACATGGTACATCAACGCAAGCCATAATGGTGTCAAAAATAAGTTTATGATCAGCGTGACACTAAGCGTAGCCAAAATCGCATTTTTCCAAGTGATTTCTTTTCGATAGAAAAAGAATCCGTAGATTGCTCCTTCAATAAATGCATTCAATGTAAATCCAATAAAAAATGTAGATTTTGAGAAGAGAGCCATTCCTACTAAATCAGCTAAAACTGCGCCTATCCCTGACCAAAAAGGACCAAAAAGAATGCCCATGATCACTTGTGGAATAAATGTGACACTGATTTTAATAAATGGGGTCTCGATTGCTACCAGACGGGACAACGTGACCATCAATGCAATCAGTAAGCCCATAATAGCAATCATACGTGCGTCTAACCGGTGTTTCTTCATTTTTAGCATCTCCTTTAAGAGCTGCTACATCGTATCATGCAGCGAATGCGAAAATAAAACCGCGAACATTACGTCCTTCGTCCAAGAGGCAACATCCCATCCTCTTAGCACTTAACGCTTTATTTTCTACTCTGTATTATTTTTGGGATCTTTTCCCACAGAAACTATAGCATATTTTCACATTTACTGCAAACACGAAAAACTAATATTATTGGTTATATTATACAATACGTTCGTATTATATTGCATATTTTCAGTTTATTTAGCTTTTATAGCTACATATAGACGAACATTAAACGTTATTTTTCCATACACTTGTCCATCAAAATGAAAGTGGACGTTTGTCTATTTCATGGACGATTCTTCGAAAATCTAGGAAGCCGGCTTCCAGTCCTCTTAGCAGCACCTCAGCTGTTCCGATATTCGTAGCCAACGGAATCTCATAAACGTCAGATAAACGGATAAGTGCTGTTACATCTGGTTCATGCGGCTGTGCAGCCAACGGGTCTCGAAGAAAAATCACCAAATCTAACTGGTCCTCCGAGATCATTGCTCCAATTTGCTGATCTCCGCCTAACGGTCCGGATTTAAACCGATGAATGGGCAAGCCGGTCGCTTCCGTGATACGTTGTCCAGTCGTCCCGGTAGCAAAAAGTTCATGTTTTTCCAATATTGTTTTATACGCTGTTGCTAATTTCACCATCATAGATTTTTTTCGGTCATGAGCGATCAAAGCGATTTTCATAAGAGACACTCCTTTTGATATGGTTAACATACTTATTTACTCCAGTGTATCAGTTTTTATTTCTTATGGATATTTATTGAAGCTTAAAACTAGCACATTGACAAAAAAAAGAAAAAATTCTTGTTCAACATGACATTGAACTTAGTTAACGCTTTCATTTATACTTAAATCAGTTAATAAAACTAAAAAAGAAAGTGTGGAACGTATTATGGTAGAAATGGCTCTGAAAAACGTATATAAAAAATATGATAATGCAGAAAATTATTCTGTGACTGATTTTAATCTATCAATCAAAGACCGTGAATTTATCGTTTTTGTTGGTCCTTCCGGTTGTGGAAAGTCAACTACTTTGCGAATGATTGCGGGACTGGAAGATATCTCTGAAGGAGAACTAAATATTGGCGGAAAAGTCATGAATGACGTGGCACCTAAAGACCGTGATATTGCCATGGTTTTCCAAAACTATGCATTGTATCCTCACATGACTGTTTATGATAATATGGCTTTTGGTTTGAAATTACGTAAATATGATAAAGCAGACATTAAAAAGCGTGTGGACAATGCAGCAGAGATCCTCGGACTGACAGAATACTTGAAACGAAAACCAGCTGCTTTATCTGGTGGACAACGACAACGTGTAGCATTAGGACGTGCAATCGTTCGGGATGCCAAAGTCTTCTTGATGGATGAACCATTGTCAAACTTAGATGCTAAATTACGTGTAGCCATGCGTGCTGAGATTGCCAAACTTCACCAACGTCTTGAAACAACGACAATCTATGTTACTCATGATCAGACAGAAGCGATGACTATGGCTGACCGAATCGTTATCATGAAAGACGGATTTATCCAGCAAATCGGTACACCGAAAGAAGTTTATGATACACCAGTCAATATGTTCGTTGCCGGCTTTATTGGATCTCCTGCCATGAACTTCTTTAATGTGACATTGAAAAACGGTGTCATCACAGATGGACATGGGCTTAAGCTTCGTATTCCTGAAGGGAAAAACAAAGTATTAGTTGAAAAAGGTTATGAAGGAAAAGAAGTTATCTTCGGTATTCGTCCAGAAGACATCCACAGTGAACAAGTAGCCCTTGAAGCTTCACCTGAAGCCGTAGTCAAATCAGAAGTTGTCGTTTCCGAATTACTTGGTGCTGAAACGATGCTTTACACAAAAACTGGTTCTACTGAGTTCATCTCAAAAGTAGATGCAAGAGATTTCCATAAACCAGGCGAAATAGTCGAGCTTGCCTTCAACATCAGCAAAGGCCACTTCTTTGATAAAGAAACCGAACAAGTCATCAAACTTCCCTAATCTGCCCCCTTTAGAGCTACGCCAGAAAATAGTGGTGTGGCTCTTTTTAGGACAAAAAACTCTCCTCTTAGCGGATTTATTATCCGTTAGCAGATGAGAGTTTTTCTTTGATAGTTCATTAGTATATCGTTTTCTTCGCGTACCCTTGAATCGATTCTTTCCGATTTCCTTTTTTTGCTGCCGTAAATACCGGGATATCAAAATATTTGCTGAGTGTTCCTGCTATAAAATAAGCAATATTATAATCAACCAAACTGTGGATGAGTCCACCAATTCCCATCAAGATGAACACTGTATAAAAATACCCTTGAGAGTAATACGTGTCAGGCATATTACCGATGAAGTAAAAGATGCTGACTACTAGCATTTCTACTAAAGAATGAATCACACCTATCACAAAATTGAACCCTTGAAAACGCCAATTAGTAAAAGTAAACTGTCCATTCTTTAAAACGATACTCGGATGCTTCTGCAAGTACCATGCCCCAATCAATGCAAATACAAGATGTGACAATGCGCGCAATGCAATGATAACTGGCGTTGTCAAAAAGAAACCGAATGTCGTACCTAGCGCAACAGCCACTGCAACTCCTGGTGTAAAAAACATCGCAATAAATAATGGCACATGAGACGCTAATGTAAAAGAAGCAGGTGGAATCATGATTTTAGGCATAACCATTGGGATAATGACCCCCATCCCAATCAATAAAGCAGAAATCGTTAGTTTTCGAACTGAATTTTTTCTCATTTTTTCTCTCTCCTAATATGTCTTGACACTTAAATGTCGACTTAGTATAACTTACTTACTAATAACTGTCAAGACACATATTCTTTTCTAAATCCATACAAAATGAGTGTGAGTATCAAGTATAAGAATTTTTGATCAAGAGACAAAAATAGGAGATGTGACAAAATTTGTGTCACATCTCCTTGTTCATAATAGGAATCAAAAGCTTGCCTCAGCGGCGATAAGACCAACCAAATCAAAAATAGGAGAAGCTGTTTTTTGAAATTGCTCCTTGTACCTCAGAGTTAAATGGTAGGCTCACAACCTCTTTTTTTACTGCTTATTTTCTGACATCGCATTGCTTAATGCGGCAAATTCTTGTAATGACAACGTCTCTCCACGACGTTTTGGATCGATTCCAGCCGTTTCCAAGCTTTTTGATAACCATGTTTTTGTCTGATCATCTTTGCCATACGAATGCTGCAAATTATTCCAAAGCGTTTTTCTTCTTTGCTGAAATGCAGCTTTTGTCAATCGGAAAAATGCTTTTTCGTCCGTCACTTCTACTGCCGGTGTATCTCTTCTTGTCAGTTTCAAAATCGCTGAATCTACATTTGGCTGAGGGACAAATACTGTTTTTGGTACGATGAAGGCTAAACTGGCTTCCATATAATATTGAACAGCAATCGATAATGAACCGTATGCTTTCGTTCCTGGTTCAGCAGAGATTCGATCAGCTACTTCTTTTTGCATCATGACGACTAATTCATCTACGACCAAATCCGATTCAAGAAAATGCATCATGATGGGCGTCGTAATATAATAAGGTAAATTTGCTACGACTTTTAACGGAAGCTCTTCATGAAATGTTTCTCTTACGGCTGTTGATAAATCCGTCTTCAGAATATCTTGATGTATGATGGTCACATTGTCATAGGGTTGCATCGTATCAGCCAATACAGGGATCAAACGATCATCAATCTCAAATGCTACGACTTGCTTTGCATGCATCGCTAATTGTTCTGTCAATGCGCCGATTCCTGGCCCAACTTCGATCACGTTCGTTCGTTCATCTATTTGCGCAGTTTCTACGATTTTTCTTAAAATATTTGGTTCAGTGAGAAAATTTTGTCCTAAACTTTTTTTAAATGAAAAACCATGTTTCAATAAAATCTCTTTTGTTCTAGAGGGTGTCGCGATTTCACGATATTCACTCATGTTGTTCCTCCACTATTTTCATTGCTTGTGCGAGCTCTTTCGGCGTGATACGAAACATCTTCAAACGTTTTTCCAATTGTTTGCCATTCGTATAACCGATACGCAACTCATCACCTAGTTTTTCTCGTTTTTCTTTTGCTTGTGCTCCAGCTATTAAACCATAGTCTAAAAGGTCTTGTCTAGTGATTTCAGAAACAGCCGTTTGGGAAATATCTGGCGTCACAACCTTTTTCAATGCTTCTAAAATAGCAGCATCACTTGCATGCTCAACACCAAGACTTCCCTTTTTCTTTGGTTTAGCTTGTGTACGCGGTAAAAAAGCATGTTTTGCTTGGGGAACAGCTTCCATAATGATTTTTCTTATTTTTTCTCCTGAAAAATCAGGGTCGGTAAAAACGATCACCCCTCGAGTCTCTTGGGCATGTTCAATTTGCATCAGGATATCTTCATTGATAGCAGAACCAATCGTTTCTATCGTATCTGCATCAACTACTTCCCGAAGCCTTCTTGTATCGTCTTTTCCTTCAACGACTATAATCTCTTGAATCTTCATCTTATCCATGTTCGCTTAGACCAAATAATCGGTGCGCATTTGACCATGTTTGGGCAGCCACTTCTTCTGTTGGCAGATTCCGAAGTTCAGCAATCTTTTCTACTGTATAACGAGTATAGCCTGGTTCATTTCGCTTTCCTCTAAAAGGAACTGGTGCCAGATAAGGGGCATCTGTTTCCACAAGTAATCGTTCGATTGGTACATTTGTTGCAGCCTCTTGGACGTCTAATGCTTTTTTGAAAGTGACGACACCGCTAAATGATATATGCATCCCTAAGTCAAGAAATCGTTTTGCCCATTCATAATCACCGCTGAAACTATGCATGATTCCACCAATATCTCGAACATCTTCTTCTTTTAGGATTTGATACGTGTCTTCAAGTGCTTCTCTAGTATGGATACTGATTGGAAGGTTCATTTCTTTTGCGATAGCAATCTGTCTGCGAAATACTTTATCTTGGACTTCTTTCGGGTCTTCCATCCAATGATAATCCAAGCCAATTTCCCCTAATGCTACAACCTTTGGCAAAGTCAATTGTTCTTGTAATTTATTTTCGATTTCTTTCGTATAACTGCCAGCCTCTGTCGGATGCCAGCCGATAATACTGTAAATATTTGGATAGTCATGGCTTAATTGCAAAGACTTTTCAATCGTTGGCGTATCGAAGCCCACGACCGCCATTTTCGTTACCCCCATTTCTTGTGCTCGCTGAATCGTTTCTGGAATATCTTCATTGAACTGCTCAGCATTTAAATGGGTATGAGAATCAAATATCATGTTTATCTCTCCTTTTCATTCTTACTTTAGCACATAAGCACTGCTTGCAGAAGTAGCAAAAATCAAAATAGAAGAACTTGTTTTGTTGAAATAGAAAAAGCACGAAGATCCAGAGGACTTAGTTCGTACTTTTTCTGTCTGTTGTTGAAATATTTTACTCTTCTGAGCGTTTTTTCTTTTTTTGATAATAGACTGGAATACCAATCAAGGTAACACCTATACCGATCAATGCTAATTTCGTTTGCGTCATCATCGTCATACCTAAAATGAAAATAGCACCGAGAATCGCAATAATCGGAACGATTGGATAAAGTGGTACTTTATATGGGCGTGGCAATTCCGGCGCTTTTTTTCTTAAAATAAAGACACCGATAAAAATCAGTAAACTGAATAGCCACATCACAAAAATCAACATGTCGGTTAAAAAGTCGAAAGAACCAAGGCTCATCATAATACAAGCTACTGCTAACTGGAAAATCGCAGGAACATAAGGTACCGTAAATTTCTTTGAAAGCTTTGTCAGCTGTTTGCTGAAAGGTAGCTCGTCTTCCAAAGCCATCGCATAAGGCACACGAATCCCAGTTAAGGTATACCCATTCAATGCCCCGTATACCGAAATCAAAATCCCAATAGTGACCAGTTTTCCGCCGATTTCTCCAAAAATGACGTCTGATGCTTCAGAAGCTGCGTTCAAATTACCGGCAAGATGATCAATCGGCAGAGTTTTCAAGAAAACAAAATTGATCAATAAATAAACGACAGTGACAAAACTCAGCCCTAGTATAATCGCTTTAGGCAAATCTTTTTCCGGCCGTTTCATTTCACCAGCCATTGCGCCGACGCCTAACCAGCCGTCATAAGCAAACAATGTTGCTAGCAACGCACTGCTCAAGCCTTCGACAAAAGTAACCTCTTTTCCAGCTTCGATTGGAAATAGCTGAACAGTTCCTTGTCCTGGTGTCAATAATCCCCATACGACAATCACGGCAATTGGTATCAATTTAACAATCAGCGTCACTGATTGTACAGACGCACCGACTTTTGTTCCTAATAAATTCAATCCTGTCACAGAAACAGCGGTAATCACTGCAATCAACAAAAGATAGTCGGTAGATAATTGTAATAAGTTCGTCAATTGTGTCGCAAAGATAATCGATAATGCAGCAATATTAGCGGGGAAATAAATCAAGCTTTGCGCCCACCCTAATAAAAAGCTGGGCAGCTTTCCATAAGCTGCTTCAATATATTTGACAGCTCCACCAGTTTCTGGGATCGCTGTAGCTAATTCAGCCACTGTCAATCCAGCACAGATCGTTAAGAAACCACCCAAAAGCCAAGCTAGTAATGTCAAACTTGTAGACTGCGTGCTTGCAGTAACAGCAGCGGTTTTAAAGAAGACCCCTGCGCCGATCACGGTTCCCATAACGGTAGCTAATGCGCCAAACAGATTGATTTCTCGTTTTAGTTTGCCTTTCATTCCCATCCTCTTTCTTCTTTGAAATTTGGTATAATTTTCAGTATAACTGAGAATATTTTAATTTACCATTCTTTTTTCTCCACTTTCAATGAAAAACTCCCTCTTAAGACGGATGTATTTCCTCTTTATTTTGCGTATACTAAACCTACCTTTTCCACGAAGGAGGAACAGTTTATGGATTTTAAGCGTTCTTATCCGAAATTAGCAGATTATTTATCCAACCGAATCGATTTTTCTCGTAAAGAACAGCAGCAGTCCCGTTGGCATTGGTTCACGTTGATTTTATTTGGATTATTGACCATTGCGACATTATCACAAAAATTGATATTGCTGACGGTGTTCATCGCAATTGTTGCATTGATCAAAGGTCCCGTGATGATTTTGTGGGGGATGTTGTATTCCTTTCTAGTGGGGCTATTCCCACCTATCGGTATTTTGCTTTCAGCGATTTTCTTTTTGTTGAACATTGGAACATTTACAAAGAATTGGCGGATGACCTTAGTAGGAATCTATTTTTATTTTTATCCCTTCGGAGTGATGGCACTTCGTGAAATCATGCATTGGAATAATCATTGGTTTTCAGCTGGTGCCTTGCTTTTAGGATTGATCTTGCTTCATGTGATGTTGACGAAACTGTATCAGCGTTATGGTATTGGAAGAACGATTTTCTGGTACGTCTTTTCGATTCCATTTGCACTGCTTACTGCTCTCTTGCCAAGCCGTTTGAAGACAAAAATAAAAGGTTATCATAAAATCAAATAATAGGATTTTTACAAAATAAAGAAAACAATCATCGATTTTGACCTCGATGATTGTTTTCTTTATTTTGAATACTATTAGTAGATGTAAACAAATTATTGCTTTCAAAATCCTTGGATGTAAGAGACAATAAAATAAAAAGGAGTACCCAGATGAATCAATTAAAAACCGCCCGTCCACTTATCATTATGTTGCTTCTTTCTGTCTTTACGATTCCTATTAGCCTTTTTCTTAATTGGCAGACAGATGAAAGAATCACAAATATTTTATTCAACTATTCGCAGCCACTTTTTCTTTTGTTTTTAGGAAGCTGCAGATTCCATCGGTGGGTAAAGCTCGTCCTTCTTTTTATAGGATACATTTTATATGGTTATATGTGTCTTTATTATATGATTGGCTTCCATAATCACCATTGGGGCAATTGACAGGAATAAAAAAAACTCGCAAGCAGCATTGTCTTGCGAGTTTTTCTTATGATTTTATGCGATCTCTGAGCCATTCGGCATGGATTTTGGTGCTTCAATCACTTGTAAAGAGCCATCTGGTGCTTCTGCGGAAAGGATCATTCCTTGACTGATCTGTCCACGCATCTTTCGTGGTTTCAGATTTGCGACGATCACTACTTTTTTCCCAATCAGTTCGCTTGGATCAGGATAGAATTCAGCGATTCCTGACAAAATTTGACGATCTTGGCTGTCTCCAGCATCTAGTCGGAATTGCAACAACTTATCTGCCCCTTCTACTTTTTGGCAGTTGATGACTTCTGCTACTTTTAGTTCTACTTTTTCAAATACATCAAATTTGATTTGTTTTTCTTTCGTTGAAACAAGTTCTGTTTCTTCTGGATCCCATTTGACTGTATCTTCGTTTGTTTGAGTACCTTCAGACATTTTTTCTTGGATAAAAGCAACTTCTTCTTCCATATCCAAACGTGGGAAGATTGGTGTACCTTTTGCAACTACTTTTGTTCCTGAAGGGAATTCGCCAAAATGCAATCCTTCAAGATTCATCGTTTCAGAGTCCAATCCTAGTTGATTGAAGATCTTCTCTGGCGTTTCTGTCATGATTGGTTGAAGTAAAATCGCGGCGATACGCAAGGATTCAGCTAAATGGATCATGACACTATTCAATTCAGCTTTCTTTTCTTCGTCTTTTGCTAATACCCATGGTTCTGTTTCGTCAATGTATTTGTTTGCACGAGAAATCAGCACCCAGATTTCAGCTAACGCTGTATTGAATTCCATTTTTTCCATTGCATCATGGTAACGTCCGACAACGTTAGCAGCCGTCGTAGACAGTTCACTGTCAAATGGAGTGACAAGTGAGGCATAATCAGGAACGAGACCATCACAATATTTGTTGATCATAGCAATCGTACGATTCAATAAGTTCCCTAGATCATTTGCCAGATCATAATTGACACGAGAAACAAAATCTTCTGGTGTAAAGACGCCATCTGACCCAAATGGCACAGCACGAAGCAAATAATAACGGAGTGCATCTAAACCATAACGTTCCACAAGCATTTCAGGATAAACGACATTTCCTTTTGATTTAGACATTTTTCCATCTTTCATCAATAACCAGCCATGACCAAATACTTTTTTAGGTAGAGGCAAATCAAGAGCCATCAGCATGATTGGCCAATAAATCGTATGGAAGCGAACGATTTCTTTACCGACCATCTGAACATCTGCAGGCCAGTATTTTTCGAATAGACTTTCATCCTCGGACCCGTAGCCTAGTGCAGTGATGTAATTGGACAATGCATCGATCCATACGTACACCACATGTTTCGGATCACTCTTGACTGGTACCCCCCAAGTAAAGGTTGTTCGTGAAACTGCAAGATCTTCTAATCCTGGTTTGATAAAGTTGTTGATCATTTCATTTTTACGAGATTCTGGTTGGATGAATTCGGGATGTTCTTCATAGTATTCCAACAGACGATCTGCGTATTTGCTCATGCGGAAGAAGTAAGATTCTTCTTTTACCAATTCTACTTCGTGTCCGCTTGGCGCTTTACCGCCGATCACATTACCTTCATCATCTTTGTACACTTCTGCAAGTTGTGTTTCTGTAAAGAATTCTTCGTCAGAAACAGAGTACCAGCCTTCATATTCACCTAAGTAAATATCTCCCTGTTCTAATAAACGATCAAATATTTTTTGAACAGCTGCTTTATGGTAATCATCTGTCGTACGAATGAATTTGTCATAACTGATATCAAGCGTTTTCCATAATTTTTTGACATCAGCCGCCATTTTATCTACGTATTCTTGCGGTTTTACACCTAATTCTTCTGCTTTTGTTTCGATTTTTTGACCATGTTCATCCACTCCAGTGAGATAAAACACATCAAAGCCCATCAACCGTTTATAACGAGCAATTGCGTCACATGCAATCGTAGTATATGAGTTGCCGATATGAAGTTTGCCGCTTGGATAATAGATTGGCGTAGTGATATAAAAAGTTTCCTTTTCTGCCACGGGGCTCTTCCTCCTTTATCGCATGATGCGAATTCGTTTCCTTGCTAGTATACCATAAAAAAAGCATGCTGTTAGCTTTTTTTCAAAATGAAAAAGTCTGGATAAATGACTTGTTCTCTACGATGACTCCCTCCTTCAAAAGGAAGGACAGAGGGAATAAATGCTATTTTTCATCTTGTTTCATGTTTAGTCGGAAACGGCTTTTTATTTCTTTCCTGACTCGTGGTATAATAAAGACTATCTATTTTAGTAAGGGACTGGAACGATCATGCAGAAGAAACATCTTTTTTTTACACTTAGTATTGCTTTTCTTTCATTAGCACATTTGATATTCAGCTATTTTTATATTCGTATGTATGGTTATTTTAACCTTCATGGGCATTTGAACAGTTTCATGACAGTCGCATGGCTTTTACGTTTTGTCATTGACGCATATATCGTTATTTGCGGCTTCTTTGCCGTTCGTGAAGAGCGGTATAAAGTATTGCCGTTTTATCTGCTTTTCTTTTTATTCAATCTAGTACTTCCATTTATTTTTCATATTTAAGGAAGAACCAAGGATTTTTCAAGTAAATCCTTGGTTTTTTTTCAGAGTCTGCTACAATAAGGTAAAAAGTACTTTTAATGTCAACGGAGGTGGTCTGATGAACCGATTTGCTTCTAAAGAAGAAGAAAAATTATATTATGAACATGAAGCAAGTGAAGAAGATTTTCTTAACTGGTATCAAAAACAGGAACGTCCAGAATATGACAAGCCCTCTTTGACTGTCGATATCGTACTGATGTGCTATAACAAAGAAGAAGATCAGCTGAAAGTATTGCTGATCCAAAGAAAAGGGCATCCTTATCGAAATTCATGGGCATTACCTGGTGGTTTTGTTCAAAAGGATGAGTCAACTGGAGAAAGTGTCTTAAGAGAAACAAAGGAAGAAACTGGTGTAGTTATCTCTAAAGAAAACATTGAACAACTGCATACATTCAGCACGCCTAATCGAGATCCGCGCGGTTGGGTCGTCACAGTCAGCTACTTAGCTTTCATTGGAGAAGAACCGCTGATCGCCGGAGATGATGCTAAGGAAGTACGCTGGTTCACATTGGAACGTCACGGCAACAAGATCAATTTATCGAGCGGAGAAGTGGCTATCTCACTTGACTTAGTCACTGGAGAGTCTTCTGGCAAAGATACTTTAGCTTTTGACCATAGTCAAATCATTTTGAAAGCATTCAACCGTGTAGTCAATAAAATGGAACACGAACCGCAAGTTTTGCAAGTTTTAGGTAAAGATTTCACGATTACAGAAGCTCGAAAAGTATTTGCAAAGTTCTTAGGAATCGATTATAAAACGATCGATCATTCCAATTTTAAGAAAGCTATGCTCCAATATTTCGACGAGATTGGCGAACGTCCTGTAGGAATCGGTCGCCCTTCAAAAATCTATCAGCTCAAGCCGGGACATCATGAGTAAGAATTGTGAAGAAAGGGCTCCGTTCTGAACACTCAAGATAAATGGAAAGCCGCTCTTTGTGTTTTGCGTTTTTCGCTCCATACTTTGGCATATCAGTAAAATTCTTCGAATAAAAAAATAACAATAGCAGAAAAAACTCGTACGAATTTTTTCTGCTATTGTTTTATTGGTTTGTCATAATTAGTGAGCTTTTCTTCAAAAGAAAATTCCTAGAAACAAAAGTCAATCAGACTTTTTATTAACAAGGCGAACCCTAACGCTCCTGTCAGTTTCATTCATTTTTTATTCCTTAATGACCGAATGCCTGCCTAGTTGTTCTAACACTTGGCTCTTTCTTACAAAATTGCTTTCTTCTGCTCCGTCGGTATTGATCAAAAGAAATTTTTTATTATACCATTGGGACTTATAACGCAATTTTGTTATTAATTTATGCCAGTCATGAATAGAAAAATCAGCATGTGCATCTTCTTTTGGAAAAGATTCTACAAATAAGTAGTCATATTGTTTGACCAATTTCCCAGATAATTGTTCAAGATAATCTTCTCGCTGGTTCTTTTGTTTCAGATAAAGATCCATTACTTTTCTCTTTTGTTTCTGATAATTGCTTGCCTGATCTAACCTGGTCTTTCTATGGTGAGCGGAGCGGACTTTTACGCTTAATTTCCGCTGTGCATGCTGAAGTTTTTCTTCTGTCTGGTCAAATTTTGGTAAAGTTACTTCTATGGGATGCGATGTTTCGATCAATGTTTTTGGATGATAGGCAATCCCAATCCATTTAGCTGACGATTCTTTTTTTATTGATGAAACATCACAAAGTAGTGCGACATAGAACTCTTCATTATATCGAGCAGAAATCGTAGCGGAACGAATCGTGCCTTCGACTGGACGGTGCTGGTTTATCTTGATTAGTTCTTTTTGTTTTGGTAATTTTAAGTGGCCGTTTTTCAGATAGACCGTATGAGTTTGATTATTCGTCGTATAAGATTGCCACATACTTTTTTTCGTTTTAAGCTTTGGGAAGCTGGCACGTCCCTTGAAATAATTGCGAAAAGCTCGGTCCAAATTAAGCTGTGCATTTGCTAAAGCAAGACTGTCTACCTCTTTTAAGAATGGGTATTCTTTTTTTAACGTAGCAGGCGTGAGCGAAAAATCGACCACTCCTGTTTGTTGCCAACTTTTCTGCCGTTCTTTCAGCAAATGGTTATAGGTAAATCGAACACAGCCAAAAGTACGGATCAATTGCTGTTTTTGTTCTTCTGTCGGATACATACGGAATTTAAAAGCTTTTAGCATCTATGTCCCTCCTAGTTAGCAACCAGAAGAGATTCCTTTTGTCGTTTTAATTTTTTTGCATAATATGGGACTTCCTGCTCAGTTGCATAGACAAAATGTTCTGGTGCGATTTCACGAAGCTGACGTACTTGTCCGTCATCTGGTTCGGGTTGATATTTGATTCTTCTGCGCTTTCTCTCATGATCTGGATCTGGCAGAGGAATAGCAGATAACAAACTTTCTGTATAAGGATGGACACCGTGATTATAGATTTCATCACTTTTTCCCATTTCTAATAACAAACCGTTATGCATTACACCGATTCGGTCGCTGATATGTTTAACCATTGATAAATCATGCGCAATAAATAGATAGGTCAATTGATGTTCTCGTTGGAGATCTTGCAATAAATTGACAACTTGGGCTTGGATGGAAACATCTAATGCAGAAATCGGTTCATCGCAAATGATAAATCGCGGTTTTACTGCTAATGCTCGTGCAATACCAATACGCTGGCGCTGTCCGCCTGAAAATTCATGGGGATAACGAGTGCCGTGGCTCGGATTCAATCCAACGGTTCTTAATAGATCATCGACTTTTTTGGCACGTTCCTCTGGTGATTTAGCTAACCCATTGACATCAATTCCTTCCGCAATGATATCTCTGACTTTCATCCGAGGATTCAACGAAGCGTATGGATCTTGAAAGATCATCTGAACATCATGTCGGAATTTCGTCAATCCTTTTTTGTCTTTGATCTTCGTTACATCTTGACCGTCGAATAATATCTCACCGTCAGTAGGTTCATTCAAACGAATGATCGTTCGGCCAGTAGTGGATTTTCCGCTTCCAGATTCGCCTACTAAACCAAATGTTTCTCCTTCATAGATGTGAAAGCTGATGTCATTTACAGCATGTACTTCATTCTTTTTTCCTACATTGAAATACTGTTTCAGTCCTTTAACTTCAAGTAGTTTATTTGGCATCAGCAATTCCTCCTTGACCATAAGTATGTTTTTGTTTCTCTTTAAAAATAGCCCAGCGACGTTGGATTTCTCCTGGCGGCGTCACTTTAGGCGCTTGTGGAGCAAGTAGCCAAGTTGCTGCCTTGTGTGTTTTTGATAGTTCAAAAAATGGCGGTTCTTGTTCTGCATCGATTTTCATCGCGAATTCATTTCTTGGGTAGAATGCGTCTCCTTTTGGTGGATTCAGTAAATCCGGTGGAGAACCAGGAATGGCATACAATCGGTCGTTCGCACTGTCTAATGTCGGCATTGACCCAAGCAGTCCCCAAGTATAGGGATGTTGCGGGTTGTAGAAAATTTCTTCGGATGTTCCAACTTCAACGATTCTTCCCCCATACATAACAGCTACACGGTCAGCAACGTTCGCTACTACACCAAGGTCATGAGTGATAAAGATGATTGATGTATCGATTTTTGTCTGAATTTCTTTCAGTAGTTCCAATATTTGTGCTTGGATAGTCACATCAAGTGCTGTTGTAGGTTCATCAGCAATCAGAATTTCCGGATAACATACCAGTGCGATCGCAATCACGATCCGTTGGCGTTGACCTCCTGAAAACTGATGGGGATAACTATTGATACGTTTCTCAGCTTCAGGTATACCAACTAATTTAAGCAGTTCTAACGCAGCTTTTTGTCCCTCTTTTTTCGAAACTTTATTATGCTTTCTAAGTGACTCAGCAACTTGTTTCCCAATAGGCATCGTTGGATCTAAAGAGGTCATTGGATCTTGGAAAATCATTGCTATTTCTTTTCCGCGGATTTTTTGCATCTCTCTTTCTGTCTTTTCAACGATGTCTTTACCTTTAAAAAGGATTTGCCCAGCATCTATATTGGCATTGCTCGACAGCAAGCGCATGATGCTTCTGGTTGTCACTGATTTTCCGCTTCCAGATTCCCCAACGATCGCCAATGTTTCTCCTTTATTTAAATGAAAATTGACACCGCGAATCGCTCGTACCTTTCCAGCATACGTATCAAAAGAGATTTCTAAGTCTTTCACTTCTAAAATTTTCGTCATCGTCCTCACTCTTTCATTTTAGGATCAAAGGCATCACGCAATCCATCAGCAAGTAAGTTAAAGCCAATCATGATAACCGATAAAGTTACTGCCGGAATCCATAATAGATAAGGCAGATACAGGAATGTCTTGTACCCTTCGCTCAACATCGTTCCTAATGAAGCTGACGGAGGCGTAAGACCTAAACCGATAAAACTTAAAAAGGCTTCGAAGAAAATAGCAGATGGGATGCTAAACATCATTTGAATAATAATGACACTGGAGATATTCGGCAAAATATGTTTGAATGCAATTTTCATTCTTGACTCACCTAATGTCAATCCAGCTAGAACATATTCTTGATCTTTTAATTTCATTGTTTGTGCACGAACGATACGTGCCATTGGTATCCAGTTTGTGATGGCCATAGCAGCCACGATGGAAAAAATTCCTGGTTCGAAGACGACCAACATCAAAATCATGACAACGAGGTTTGGAATTCCTGACAAGATTTCCAAAAAACGTTGCATCGCATTATCGACACGTCCGCCTAACAAACCAGATATTAACCCGTAAGCTACCCCAATCGTTACATCTAGTAATGCAGCAATAAATGCGATCAGCAACGAGATTCTCGTTCCCATAAATAAACGGCTTAATACATCACGGCCCAAACCGTCTGTTCCTAAAAAGAAACTTACGTTTGAAGGAACGTTTGCTTGAGCATATTTATCAACCAGTTCTCCGCCGACCATTGCTTTTCCATTCAATCCATCGATATTGATTCCCGGAATACGAGGAGGCAAATTGATATAAGCCACGTTTTGGGCAGTTGGATCATGTGGCGAAACAAAGATCGTGACCACAGAGATCAAAATGATGACCAACAGTAAAAACATTGAAATAACGGCAGCTTTGTTTTTCTTTAAACGGCGCCATGAATCTTGGATAAAATTCAAAGAAGGTGCAGTAATCTGCTCACGTTCTTCTTCGGTATTTTTTTGTAATGGAAGAAACTCATCCGCAGGAATATCTGCGACTGTTTCATAACGCTTGGGTGTCATTTCCATTTATCCTCGGCTCCCTTCTGAAACACGAATTCTTGGATCAACTAGACCGTACAGCAGATCAACGATCAAAATAACAAAAATCAACATAAATGAGTAAAGAATCGTTACAGCCATGATCGTAGGATAATCATTTGTTGTGATCGACTTAACGAATTGTTCACCGATACCAGGAATAGCAAAGATATTTTCTACCACCAGTGATCCGGTCATCAATGCGACAGCCAAGGGTCCTAATAAAGTCATCAATGGGATCAAACTATTTCGAAGACCATGTTTAAAGGCGATTTCCCAACGGCTCAATCCTTTTGCTTTTGCTAATTCCACGTAATCACTATGCAGTACTTCCACCATTTCCGTCCGGATAAATCGAGCAGAATCAGCAAGCGGCGACATGGCCAATGCAATTGTCGGCAAGATCGTGTACACAAATCCATCCCATTTTGCGATTGGTAAAACTTGTAATTTGATTGCAAAGATATATTGTAGTAAAACAGCAAATACAAAGTTTGGAATGGAACGACCTAATATTGCTACAAGTGTAGAAGATGTATCTGCCCATGTATTTTGCTTCATGGCAGAAATCGTTCCTAAAATCGTTCCTAGGACTGTTCCAAAGATAATTGCCTGTAACCCTAATTGCAAAGACGGTCCGATTCTTCCAGCTAACAAATGTGCGACTGGCTGGTTTTTAAATTGGAAGGAAATTCCAAAATCTCCTTGAAGCAAATTAGAAAGATAAATCCCATATTGTACGATAACTGGTTTATCCAAACCGACTTGTTTATTTAGCATCTCGATTGTTTCAGGACTCAAACGTTCCTGATTCGTATATGGCGTGCCCGGCAGCAATTGCATCAAGAAAAAGGTGATTGTTGCAATTAACCAAAGCGTGATGATCATGAAAAAGACACGTTTTAATACATATTTGATATAACTATTCACTAATGTTTCCCCCTAGCTTTTGACTTCTGACAGATGTTTCGCTACATTATTAGATAATGAACCAAAAATAAAGGAGCAATCAAATGAAAAAAAAATCTATCCCCTACGCAGTAGCTTTTCTACTGATTCTGGTTATTTTAATAAAAAACGTCATCAACCATTCCTTTACACTCATTCAATTATCTAATGATCTATTCTTATGGTCATTGCCGTTTCTGATTATCGGCGGTTTTTTATGGGTCTTTTCTTCGGGTTTCTTCGATCATTTTCAGCGATCGGTCCATCTTGCACGAACAAGGAACCGAAAGAAAAAACCAGAATTTTCCTCGCTCTCGTCTGCCAGCTACGGTATGTACAGCTTTTGGCTGATCATTGCCGGAATACTAATTGCTCTTTCTGCTATTTTCATGCTTTTTTCTTTGTTAGGATAAGTGAATATGAGAACGAGGTTGCGACATTTGCCGCAGCCTCGTTTTTTCTCATGCTCACGGTATTAACGATTATTCTTCAACGTATGTCCATTTGTAATCCCATGAAGCGCCTGCAGCATGGTGAACGATACCTTTGATTTTTTCATTCACTAGGTGACCTTCTGCTTTTTGGTACACCGGAACGACACCCATATCATCAGAGATGATCTTGATTGCTTTTTGGAAATCATCCCAACGGGCTTGTTCATCGCCAGCATCTGTTGATGAAGCTGCTTTAACTGCTTCGTCATATTCTGCATTGCTCCAACGACCACGGTTGTATGAATTACCTGTGACAAACAAATCAGTAAAGCTGCTTGGGTCTGCATAGTCAGCAGCCCATCCGCCTAGTACTGCGTCAAAGTCACCCGAAGTTGAGCGGTCAAGACGCACAGAGAATGGAACAGGTGTTGGTTTGACTGTTACGCCATCCAAGTTTTCTTGGATTGAGTTTTGAACATATTCGATTACTTTTTTCGATGAATCATCATCAGAAGCCATCAAATCAAATTCTAAAGAATCAACGCCCAATTCTTTTTTCGCTTTTTCCCAATATTCTTTTGCCTTATCTTTGTCATAAGAAACTAATTTTCCAGCTTCTTTTGCAAAGTCTTCGTTCGTTGTTGGACTTTTTACCATATCTGATGGGATCAATCCTGTAGAGACAACTGATCCGTCACCTAGTACTTGTTTTACTAAAGCTTCACGATCGATTGAATAAGAAATAGCTTTTCTTAGGTTCACATTGTTGAATGGTGAATTCTTTTCACGTTGGTTGAATTCGATATAGCTTGTCCGTGCTTCTTTAACAGAAGTATAAGCTGGATCGTTTGCGTTTTGCTGTGCTAATTCACCAGACAAGATCACATCATCTGCTTGGCCATCTTTGAATAAGTTCAACGCAGTAGAAGATTCTTTTACTACACTGACTTTGATTTCAGAAAGTTTTACTGTGTCTTTGTCCCAGTAATGGTCATTTTTCTTATAAGTCCATTCTGTATCTGTTCCTGGTCCATCGAAATCTTCTAATGTGAATGGTCCATTATAAACAGCTTTATCACTTGCAGATGCATAGGCATCCCCATTTTCTTCCACTACGGATTGTTTTTGTGGGAAAAATGATGGGAAAGCAAGCAGGTATTGGAAATATGGTGTTTGTTTCGTCAATTTGATTTCTAATTCATAGTCGCCAACTGCTTTGATCCCTAGTTCTGATTTATCTTTCTTTCCAGCTGTGATGTCTTCTGCGTTTTCAACTGGCGCATACAGGTAAGCATATTCAGAGGCTGTAGCTGGGTCTACTGTTCGTTGCCAGCCATAAACATAATCCGCTGCTGTAACAGGATCACCGTTTGACCATTTTGCATCTTCTCGTAATTTGATTTTGTAAGTTAATCCGTCTTCACTGACTTCTGCCAACTCGCTAGCTCCTGCCGGCTGTGGTTTGCTGTCTTCATCAAGACGGTAAATTCCTTCATAAACGTTATTCAATGCTGTAAAACTGATTGTATCTGTTGCAACTGATAAGTCAGCTGTAGGCATTTCTTGAGGCACGACTAAGTTAAATACGCCTCCTCCATCTGCAGAACCGCTTTTTGCTGAACTACTGCTTGTGGCTGAACTGCCGCCATAACATCCAGCAAGTACAAGGCCGCATACCGCAACCAAACCAAATGTAAATTTCTTTTTCATTTTACGTACCCCTTTATTGGAATTTTCAGAATAATTAATATTTTCTGAAGTTGTTTAAGAGTTTAATGAATAATTATTAAAAAATCAACACTTTTTTTTTGTCTTTTACATAAAATAATGATTTTTTCGTGAGGTTTCAAGGAATTTTTCAGAAAAAATAGCTTTGTACAAGGTTTTCTATTGCCTTTCAGTAGCCATTAAATAATTTTTGTTATATTGTCTATTATTGCCATACAAAGATAAAAAAGAATAAAAAAAAGGAACTGTGACAAAAGTCTTTTCACAGTTCCTTATCCGAATAAACGGTGTTCTCCTGCCAACTCCTCGGTCACAAGTCACAATAGTCATCAAACATGAGAAGCTGTTTTTTGAAATTGTTCCTTGTGACTCAGAGTGAAACGGCAAGTTCCCGACCTCTGGGTAAACGGTGTTCAATCAGCTGACCCTCGATATTCGCTCAACAAATGGCAAAATATGAGGAACTATTTTTCCATTTGTTTCTCTAATACTCAGGTCAAACCGCTGATTTCGCAACCTCTTTTTATTATTGAGAATCTGGTCGAGGAATAATCGTTTTTGCCATCCAAATATCCGGTTTGTCCCAACCATTTGCATTTGGTAAGACACCTACGATTTTATAACCTAATTTTTCATAGAACTCATACGGATGTTCACGAAGGTTCTGGATGGAAGCCACTTTATCAAACGTATGCTCATACAGGTCCGTTTGACTTAACGTTGTTCCATGGTCTAAATCATCCGTACCTAAATAAATCGTTATTCCTCCTCTGGAAGCTACTTCTTTTTCTAAGTAATTGACTAATCGAGTACCTATTTGGTTCTTTCGTCGAGAGCTTTCTACAACTAATGGATGCAATTCCCAACCTGTGATACCGTATTGAGGGATTGCACCAATAAATCCTACTAACTCATCTTGATCTACCGCTGCTACCGCGATTCGTTCTGGATTCATCATTTCTTCTACTTCTTCTGCCGAGCTGTCTCCATATTCTTCCGGCCAAGTCAGTCTCAGTAAATCAGAAAGCTGGTCTTTCAATACTGGATTATTACGGTCAAATTCACTGATTATCATACGTCTTCCCCCTTGTTCTTGCTTATTCTAACAGTCCTTTTGAAAAAACGAAATGTTCTCGCTCAAATTCTTTAGCAGTCAATTATTTCTCTAGCAAACTAATCGGCTGCCCTGCTTATAAAGCAAAAAAAACTCCAGAAATACTATTTCTGCTAAGGTACACATATTCTATTGCAGTACGACCTCTAAAAAAAATGGAGGGATACCTTCACGGAGCATCTGTCAGTTATGGTGTACTGACCTTATTGATGATGGATCAGCAGTTCGATTTGTTTGATAAAATCTATGTGTTTATGAAAAAAACAACTTCCAGTATCGTTAACCGACATGAATCTCAATATCACGACCGATTTAGAAGCAATCTTAGATAAAGCCATGACCACAAATGATATCAAACATGTGCCTTATGAAATCTCCCGAGAAAAATTTAAACAGGCCATTCTTGACGTAGAAACTTATCATGCTACACAAGAAAGCCAGCAAGGATATAAGAAAATCAGTTAAATAATTGCTACAACCCCCATCAAGCAGGCTGTCATCAAATTGACGACATTTCTTTGCTTGATGAGGGCTTTTCTTGTCAAAAAACGCTTTATAACTTTCGCTATAGAATCTTTTCACTTATTTAAGTTGGACAGTTCCTTAATTAATAAAACTGCTCCTTTTATGGTAATTGAAAAAACAAAGCAGGCTACGATTATTTGGCAGCTGTTTTTTTCATTTGCTTGCTTCGCAATTGTCCGCAAGCTGCATCAATATCTGTACCATGTTCTTTACGTATCACACAGTTTACGCCGTTTTTCTTCAATACATCATAAAATCTCAATACATCAGCTTTTGGACTGCGAGAATATTGATCATGTTCACTGACTGGATTATATGGAATCAAGTTGACATATGCTAACTTTTTCTTATCTTTTAATAGATCTGCTAATTGTTGCGCATGCTCTGGTCTATCATTTACTTGATTCAACATGATATATTCAAACGTGATTCGACGGTTTGTTTTCTCTAAATACTCATCCACAGCTTCCATCAATTTCTCAATTGGGAAACTTCGATTGATCCGCATAATCGATGTTCGCACCTCATTATTCGGCGCGTGCAAGGAAATAGCCAGATTTACTTGCAAGCCGTTATTAGCGAATTCCTTGATTTTGTGTGCTAAGCCACTAGTAGAAACTGTAATATGTCGCGCACCAATCGCCAATCCTTTGGCATCATTAATAATATGCAAAAAGTCCATTACATTGTCGTAATTATCAAATGGCTCACCGATTCCCATTACGACGACATGGGAAACACGTTCGCCAAGATTGCGCTCATCAAAATAATGTTGAACCATCATGATCTGCGCGACGATTTCTCCAGCGGTCAAATCACGGTTCTTTTTAAGCAACCCGCTTGCACAAAATGTACAGCCGATATTACATCCTACTTGTGTGGTCACGCAAACGGACAAGCCGTATTCTTGTCTCATTAGTACGGTCTCGATCATATTTTTATCAGGAAGTTCAAACAAATATTTTACTGTACCGTCCGAAGCTTCTTGGACGACCATTTGTTTCAGAGGATTGATGATAAAATGTGCCGATAATTTTTCTATCAATTGTTTTGATAGATTCGTCATTTCTGTGAAGTTACTTACACGTTTTTGATACAACCATTCCCAAACTTGGGCAGCTCGGAATTTTTTCTCACCGTTTTCTATAAACCAATTGATTAATTCTTCATTCGTCAAGCCATAGATGGATTGTTTTTCCAAAGTATTTTCCCTCTTTTTCTCAAAGTTTCGCTACATACTATACATGATTCGTTTAGTTAATGCAATACTTCACAAATAAATCGAATAGAACTTTCATCTCATAAAAATCAAAAAAGACAAAACATCGTACCGTATTAGAAAAGATGGGAAAAAAGCCATTTTTTCTCTTGGTATCATCATGTCTTGTCTTTTTTATATAGTTATTCGTTTTTCAACCGTTCATTGAACAAGTTTTACATATCATTATCTTCCGGCAGTGGTTCTGATGTTTCCTCTTGATCAATGAATACTTTCCGAGGCTTACTTCCTTCTGATGGGCCAACAACTCCATGAGCTTCCAGTTCATCTACGAGTCGAGCGGCTCGGTTGTAACCGATTCGAAATCTTCTTTGGAGAAGGGAGATACTTGCTGTTTGCATTTCAACAACAAGTGCTTTTGCTTCCTCAAACAGCTCATCTTGTGGCTGTTCTGGGGCACCTGCCGTTTCAACTTCATCTGTCGGCATCATTTTCTCTTCATAATGAGCTTCTTGCTGATCTGTAACAAATTGAACGATCCGCTCCACTTCATGGTCAGAGATGAACGCTCCTTGCACACGGATAGGTTTATTCTCACCCATTGGCAAGAACAGCATATCTCCTCGCCCTAAGAGCTTTTCTGCTCCATTAGAGTCGATGATCGTCCGAGAATCTGTACCACTTGATACAGCAAATGCCATTCTAGAAGGTACATTTGCTTTGATGATCCCTGTGATAACATCCACACTTGGACGTTGAGTAGCTAGGATCATGTGGATGCCCGCTGCCCGAGCCATTTGCGCTAAACGAATAATCGCATCTTCGACTTCGTTGCTAGCTACCATCATCAAGTCAGCTAATTCATCTACGATTACTACGATGAATGGTAAGGTTGGATGTTTCGTTCCGTTTTCTAAGTTTTTCTGCTGAACAAATTCATTGTAACCAGAAATATTTCTTACACCAGTTGCCGCAAATTTTTCATATCGTTCTTCCATTTCTTGTACTACTTTTTGTAAGGCTTGTGCCGCTTTTCTAGGGTTCGTTACGACCGGCGTCAACAGATGAGGTATCCCGTTGTACATATTTAATTCAACCATTTTCGGATCGATCATCATCAGTTTTACTTCATGGGGCTTAGCACGCATCAATATACTTGTAATGATCCCATTGATTGCTACTGACTTCCCACTACCAGTCGAACCAGCTACAAGTAAGTGAGGCATTTTCGAAAGATCAGCCGTTTGTACTCGTCCAGAAACATCACGTCCTAAGGGTACTTCCAGTAATTTATCTGGATGGTTTGGCTGAGCTTCGATGATTTCTCTAAAGGAAACCATACTGATCTTTCCATTTGGTACTTCAATACCAATCAGTGATTTACCTGGGATCGGCGCTTCCATCCGAACATCTTTCGCTGCTAAAGCAAGTGCGATATCATCTGTTAAGTTCACGATTTTACTTACTTTTACCCCTACAGCTGGTTGGACTTCGAATTTTGTGACGGATGGGCCTAAACTAGCTTTGACGACCTTAGCATCCACACCGAAACTTTGGAAAGTTTGTTCCAATACACCGATATTTTTTTCAATTTTTTTATACTCATCACTTTGATCCACAGTTGGTATAGAATCAAGCAAGTCAACTGTCGGCAATTCATAATCTTGATTTTCCTGTTCTGCTTCGATCTCAAATTCTAATGAGGTACCGTCATCCTCTGGCAACTCATTAGCATAACCTTCTGCTGTATTGGTCTGTTTTGGTGTATCTGGGACTGGTTTTTCTAGATTCGCAGGATGGATATTTTCTTGAAAACTGTCAATTGGAACAAAACTTAACTGCTCAGGTTCGGCATTTTCTTGTTCCTGCCATTCATCAGGAGTATTTTTCCTTTGCTGGTTCACAGCTTTTTTCTTCTCATATTCTACTGCTTCTTTTTCTGCTGCTTCTTGTGCCGCTAAGCGTCTCGCTTCTTTCGCTTCTGCACGCTGTTTCATTCTTTCTTCCTTTGCCGCTTGCTTTTGAGCTTGCTTGGCAGGATCACCTTCCAATAATTCCTGTACCCGTTCTCCAATTGATTGGATACCATTCAGCAGCTGATAGCCTTCCAAATTACTGAACAAGAATGCTCCACCCGCCAGTAATAGAATGGCTACTAAATAACTTCCAGGCTGTGCAATCAAGAAATAAGTGAAATGATAAAGAATTGCTCCGATCATCCCTCCGCCAACGTTATTATCTACTTGACTTTGTTTTATATCGCTAGCCAATAAGTCCCATGTCGTCCCCATGATATTTGGTTCCCCAGTATGGAGTTTGCCGAATAAATGGGCATGTAGCAATAATAAGATACCGAAATAAAAGAGTATACCGCCAAACCAGCGTCGGTTTTTGCCAATTGAAAACTCTGTATTCTTAATGACAATCCAAAATCCTAATACGGCTAATAAAAGACAGAGGATTTGGTAAGTATTTCCTGCAATGATCCGAAAGCCGTTTGCAATCAATATTCCTAAAAAACCTAATTTTAAAAAGCCGAATACAGCAAATAGAATCAAGGCAAATCCAACACCAATCGTCAGCATTTGTTCTTGCTGCTGTTTTTGCTTTTTCGTTTTTTTCGTCTTTTTCCTTTTCTTAGTAGGCCGTTTCTTTTGTGCCATTTATTATCCCTCATTTCATCAAGTTTCATTATACAAAAAAAAGCAAGGGAACTAAAGTTTTGTTTGAAAGAACTGACGCTTTCTTTCATTTTTCAGCTTATTTTACAGTTTTTCTTAATTTCTAAATGATTTTATCAAAAAAAGGCACGGCCATATCCAGCCGTACCTTCTTGTTTTAAGCATGAGAACTAAAGGTTCTCTCCATTTTCTTCAATCAGTTTTTGGTACCAGTAATAACTGTCTTTCTTATATCGTTCCAAAGATCCTTCTTGTGTTTCATCTTGATCGACATATACAAATCCATATCGCTTTTGATAACCGTTCAGCCAACTCAGCAAATCTGTATAAGACCATGTACAATAGCCTAATACTTCTGCGCCATCCGAAATTGCTTCTTTGATTGCTTTGACATGGCTTTGTAAGTAATGGATTCGATAGTCGTCATGGATTTGTTTGTCTTCTGTCAACTTGTCATATTCTCCTAAGCCATTTTCCGTGATCAGTACCGGCATGCGGTAACGGCTTGTGATACGACGCAATCCGATCCTTAAGCCTTCTGGGTCGATCTCCCAGTCCCAATTTGTTCGTTCGACAAATGGATTCTCAACTTTTTTATACATTCCAGGAACCCCTGTTTCTTCTGATGAACCTTTTTTCCCAGTCGTATTCATTTTTCCTGCTCCAACTCCATCTAATGGATTGAATGCATTCGTCGCTGTTTGATAGTAATTGATCCCAAGGAAATCTGGCTTGGCTGATTCTAGCAATTCTGCATCGCCAGCTACAATCGTTGGCGCCCATCCTTTTTCTTCTAAGAATCTCATAGCAGCAATAGGATATTTACCCCACATGTAGACATCCATCCAATAATTGGCCATCAGATCTTCTGCATTTTCGGCTGCCAGAACATTTTCAGGATTACTGTCGATTGGATAATTTGGCGTATACGCAAAGCTTGGTCCGATTTTTCCAGGCATTTCTAACTCATGGAATTTGTTGATGACAGATGCATTTGCTAGATTTGCGATATGGTTGACTTCATACATTCGTTTTGGATCCGTCACGCCTGGCGGATGTGCTGCTAATAAATAGCCTAATGAAGTAAAGATATTTTGTTCATTCAAACTAATCCAGTAATGGACTTTCCCGCGGAATGCCTCAAATAATGTTTCTGCATAATTAGTGAAATCTTCAATGATTTGACGTGATTCCCAACCATTATATTCATCTTGCAATGCTTGTGGAAGATCCCAATGATACAAAGTCAACATAGGCTCGATACCGTTTTCGATCAATTCGTCGATCAATCTCTCATAAAAAGCGAGCCCTGCTTGATTGACTTCTCCTCTTCCATTAGGAAAAATCCGTGTCCAAGCTACAGAGAAGCGGTAAGCTTTCAGACCTTGTTCTTTCATTAAAGCAATATCTTCTTTATAACGATGATAGTGGTCTACTGCCAGATCACCGTTTGTTCCTTTAAATGTCTTTCCTGGAATCCGAACAAATCGATCCCAGACTGATTCGCCTTTCCCATCTTCTTGCCAAGCTCCTTCTACTTGATACGCTGCAGATGCAGAGCCCCACAGAAAATCTTTTGGAAATGAGGTAAGTTCTTTGTGTTCCATTCATCTCTTCCTTTCCTATAACCTTCAATCGTTCCTCTTTTAGAATAACACGAAACCCCTTCCACAACAAAATAAAATTATGTAAAGGAAGTTGTGAAAGAAGTGGTCAGCTTCAAGAAATAAGAAGGAATTTACGAAAATTGCTTCTCAAATTTTTGTGAAATTTCGGCTTATTTTTCGAAGAAGGTACTTCTGGAACACCGTGTATAAGAGGTTGTGAAATCAGCGCTTTGTCCTGAGTATTAGAGAAACAAACGGAAAAATAGTTCCTCATATTTTGCCGTTTGTTGAGCTAATACCGAGGGTCAGCTGATTGAACACCGTTTAAGAAAGAGGTTGTGAAAAAGTCGCTTAGTTTCGAGTATTAAGAAAAATTTTGTGGAAATGGCTTTCTACATTTTTGCATAAATTGGACTTAATACCGAGAAACTGGCTTTTGAACACCGTTTAAGGAAGAGGTTGTGAGCCTGCCGTTCAGCTCCGAGTCACAAGGAGCAATTTCAAAAAACAGTTTCTCATGTTTGTTGAATATCGTGACTTGTGACCGAAGAGTTGGCAGGAGAACACTGTTTATTCGGAAAAAGGGACTGGGACACGTCTTTTGTCACAGTTCCCTATTTGTTAATTTCTCGGCGTGACATCTTCACCAAACCATTTATTGGAGATTTTTTGGAATTCCCCTGTTTTTTCTAATCGATCAAATGCTTCATTTATTTTCTTCACTAACGTATCATCTGACTTACGCACACCAACCGCAAAATCCTCACTTTCGTAAGAGCCTTTTGTCATGTTGAAGTCTTCTAGTTCGTTTCTTTGTTTCAAATAATAGTCCGCATATACTTTATCCATCAGCAAACCATCAATCCGTCCGCTTTTCAGATCAATCAGTGCTTCATTAAAACTATCGTACAAAACAGCATCTTGGTTTTTGACTCTCTCTTTTAACACTTCTGGTTGTTTCGTAAATACATCATAACCAGATGACCCATTTTGCGCACCTAATCTCTTATTTTTCATTTGCTCAAAGCTTGTGATTCCTGATTCTTTAGGTGTGATCAGCACTTGATCATTTTCCATATAAGGTTTTGTAAACTGCACTTTCTTTTCTCTTGCCGGTGTCTTGGAATAGCCATTCCAGATCAAGTCGATTGTTCCATTGTTCAGTTCAAATTCCTTCATCGACCAGTCAATAGGCTGAAAGTCTACCGTAATCCCATATTGTTCAAAGACTGCTTTGGCTAAATCAATATCGAATCCTGTAAGCTTCCCATCTTTATCTCTAAATCCCATAGGAACAAATGTATCGTCCAAACCTATAACGATTTTTTTCTCTTCGTTGATAGCCGCCCAATTATCTGCTGAAGCCTTTTTATTCGAACAGCCTGCAAAAAGAAGAAGACCTACGAGCAAAGCGAATAGAAAACTGATTTTTTTCATCTCTATCTTCTTCCTTTCTTAATGAATTGGGGAAACTTTTAATAGTTGATCACCGACATTTCCTGCAAATACGAGATCATGGGTGACAATGATTTGGGTTACCCCGTCTTCTTTCAATGATAGGATCAAACGCTCGACTTGCTGACGCAACTCAGGGTCTAAAGCACTCGTTGGTTCATCATAAGCCAATACCCGTGGATTCATGGCCAATGCTCTAGCAATCGCTACCCGTTGTTTTTGTCCGCCAGAAAGCTGATAAGGATAGTTATTCAATAAATCGCTAATCCCTAATGAAGCCGCTAATTCTTCTGCTTTTTTGGTGTATTCTTCTTTTGTCTGTTTCAATACCATTTTCGGTGCTAAGGTAATGTTTTCAAAAATATTCAGATGTGGAAATAGCTGGAAGTCTTGGAATACGACTCCTACAACTTGTTCTTTCATTTTAAGTTCGAATGGATTGAACGGTACACCGTCTAAATAAAATTCTCCGCTGTCAGAGCTTTCTAAGCCAGCCAAGATACGTAAAAGTGTGGTTTTACCGCCACCGGAAGGACCTACGATAGCTAATGTTTTCCCATCTGGAATGATTAGATCCAAATCTTTGATTATTTCTTTTTCACCAAATGCTTTGTTCACTTTCTTCAATTCAATCATACTTCTTCCTCCTATCAGTTAGCGGTAATAATTTAATTTTCCTTCAACTTGTTTCATTACGATTGTTAGAATACCAGTCAATGTAAGATAGATGATTGCCACTCCTAGCAAAGGCAGTAAAGTCGCGTCGCGTTCCATCGCGATTTTCCCGGCACGCATTACATCACCCAAACCTAATATATAGATCAAGGAAGAATCTTTGACCAAGTTGATAACTTCATTACCTACAGAAGGTAAAACAATCTTTGTCACTTGCGGGATGACGATTTTCGTTACCGTTTGGAAGGGACTTAATTGCAAAACTTGCGCTGCTTCATATTGACCTTGAGGAATCGATTGTATCCCTCCACGGAAGATCTCTGCAAAATAAGCGGCATAGTTCAAGATAAAAGCAATGAGCGCTGCTTCGAATCGATCAAAAACGATCCCAATCGTCGGCAAACCATAAAAAACAAAAATCAGCTGTAACAATAGTGGCGTTCCCCGCATGATCCATACATATGTTTGAAGAAAGTAGCGTAGCGGCTTAAAATGCAAGGACAATCCTAGTGCTAAAATAATCCCTAATGGCAACGAGCCAATCAAGGTAAATAAAAATAATTTCAATGTTGTGAGTGCTCCTACTAATAATTGCGGCATAACTTCAATTAAATACTCCATCTTCTTTTCCTCCTTTAAAATAAAAAAATCCTCTTGGCAAATGCCAAGAGGACGTATTATACGTGGTTCCACCTCTGTTTATTTTTTCCTTGCAGAAAAAACCTCACACAGTCGTTGCAAATCAGATGAAAACAAAACGTCCTTTGATCCGAAGATCAAAGGACGTTAATCACGTGGTTCCACCTTTTTTTACCGGCTCCTCACGGAAAAGCCAGCCTTACCTGGTCATCTAGCAACGACCGCAGCTGTAACGGGCTCCCCGGATTTTCCTACTATACGCTTCAGAAAATCGACTCCAAGATGTGTTTCACGGTTAACTGTTGTCTCTTTCCACCAACCAGAGACTCTCTAAAAACACCTAACTGCTACTCTTCTTTTCGATGTCATTTGTTTTAACTTTACGTGTAATTTACATGATTATTTTTCATTTGTCAACTCTTGTCAACTCTTTTTTATGATACACTAATAAAAAAAGGAGGGTGATGCGCGATGAATCGTGCAACCGAACAAGAAGCTTATGAACTACTAAGAAAACTAGGTATCTCTTTTCAAAAAGTTGATCATCCTGCGATTACGTCAGTCAAAAATATCCCTTTTTCCCTACCTGGTCCGCAAGTAAAAAATCTATTATTGAAATCAAGAAAAGGAAAAAAAATCTATCTTGTCATCTTGCCTGATGAAAAGCATGCCGATTTAAAACAACTAGCTGAACAATTAAAAGAAAAGCGCTTATCTTTTGTTTCTGAAGAACAGCTTCCTGACCTTCTAGGAATTCCAGCAGGTACAGTGACTCCATTAGCATTGATGCACGACACAGAGAAAAAAATCCAAGTCGTGATCGATTCTGCTATTGATCGTCAAGATACCGTAGGCTTTCATCCAAATATCAATACCACTACGTTGATCATGGATTTTTCCGACTTTGAAAAGATACTTGTTTACTTAGAACATCTGCCAGTTTATGAAAATTTGTAATGATAGAGTAGTTTTCTTAATTCCCAATTCAAGCGTCTTTTTCTTTATTTAGCACAAAATATATCAGAAATTCTTTTAGCCAATCAAACAATGTAACAACTAGTATGAACGCTGAAAACTAGAGTATTCTTCCATAGTTAGCCAAATCCATATTTAATGATTCTACGAAAAGAGGCTGGGACAGAAGCGTTTAACTCCAAGAGATAAGAAGAAATTCACGAAAATTGCTTTTCAAATTTTTGTGAATTTCAGCTTATTTCCGAAGGAGTGGCTTCTGCTTCCGCCGTTTATACGTGTTTAGAGCGTGAGACAAAAGTGTTCTTTACTATTGTCCCATGCTCTTTTTGATTATAAAGCGGAATTTTATCCTTTTGCTTTCAGTCATATTTAACAAAAAATATTATATTCTGAATAACAAAAATTATTCTATTTAAACTTTTTTATATTTTTGTAAGAATATCCCTGTACAGATAGTTACTATCAATAAACCAATGATTACAGCAAAACTAGATTTTTTACTACTTGTTTTAGGAAGAATGTTTTTTGATTTATTTGTTATCTGTTTAGGTACAGCTCTCTTACTAATATAATTGGTTCTTTGTTCGCTAGATTCTCCTGTATGAGCAAATATTTGCAATTTTTGAGAGAATAGATTTCTAATTTTCTCTCTCTCTGTCTTCTCTGGAAAATTTTTCCACGGTGTTATATGGCTACCTGGTATAGATATATTTGTTTTGCCCGGTGTATAACTGTTTTTGATGTTATACCCGTCAATTGTCGTACTGTATTCTGGTACGTTGTCTTCCGTTACAGTATAGATGATTTCTTGCCCGTCTTTGTATTTTGGCAGATTTGTGAAACGATAGTGCCAATCATCTTTTTCACTTACTTCTTTATGTTGGATTGGTTGACCGTCGGCTAATAGATTCACTGTGATCGTTGTCGGTCGTTTACCGTCTTGATTCTCATTGTCTTCCCATGTTTTTTGTCCTGAGACCGAAATGACTTCTCTATTCTCATTTGTAACGACTAGCCCGTTTTCAATTTTTTGATAACCTGAAGGGACGTAATCATTTCCGTTTTGGTCTACTTCTTGCACTTTAAACGTATATTCGTTTCCACTATCATCATACTGTTGGATATCTTCCCAAGTCACTGAAGTTATTCCATTATCTAATCGCTTTGTTTCTGTATCAGGAACTGGTTCCCAATTGTTTGTACTTTCTCTGAATAATTTAAAATAAATACTTGGTCTGGGAGTGGTTCCACCGTTCCAAATTTTAGTTGCTGTGATGTTCGTAACCTTTTTCTTGTTATAAATAGGTAAACTGACTCCCTCTGTATCATTTTCATTTATGGAGAATTTGAGTTCATTTGAACTTAGTGGATCAAAATCAATCCAATTGGGTGCTTCTTTTTCTTTTACAACATAATCTCCTACTTGCAGACCTTTGATACTAACTTCTCCCTGTTCATTCGAAGTCAACAGGATACTAGACTGTCCTTGAATAGGCTGTTCATCTGCTCGTCTTAATTCGAAAGTCACATTTGGGATACCAATCTCTGTGCCATTGATATATTTGAAAATCTTCAATTCGCCTCTAACTGTACCGTTGACTCCACCAGAAGCTGAAATATTTTTAACCGTATGATTGAAACCTTCTCCATCAACAGCAGGTTTATTAACTTCTTTAAACCAAGCTTTCGAATGATTCTCAAAACTTGTTTGTTCTGGGGTTTCTATAATCGTCTTATAACTCACCATTATTTTCCTAAGATTGACAAAGTTTTTTGGTATAGTTATTTCAATGTAATTATCATTTACTGAAAAATCAAATGTAGCACCGGGGAAATCTTGTAAAAATTGTTGGATTCCCTCTTCTCCTCTGTAAACTTTCTGTTCACCTAAGTGTATTTGATTAATTTCAAACGTACTTGGATCTAATCTTTGTCCACTTTGGATTTCATCACTGATTTTCACTGGTTGTTCAACGTAAGTGCCGTCATTGTTA
This sequence comes from Enterococcus sp. E5-162, assembly GCF_035725965.1. Lineage (NCBI taxonomy): Bacteria > Bacillati > Bacillota > Bacilli > Lactobacillales > Enterococcaceae > Enterococcus > Enterococcus sp. E5-162. The sequence goes on from NZ_JAPRFV010000004.1 coordinate 82,293, forward strand.
ATATTCAAAAACCATCGAATGTGCTCAGTATCTTCAGGAAGCATGTCTCCTGTTTTATAATAAAAAACGCTAGAAGAAGAACCAGAAGCTGGCTTTGTCACATTTACAGTAGCCGTTTTGTCACCACTCATCACGGTGAATGGCCCCGTATTTTCTTCACCAGTATCGGTTACGTTTCTGGCCTGGATCTCAAATTGCCCCCACCCTTCTACTGAGTCTATGTTTTTAATATTTTCATTAAATACAACCTGTGCAGAATCTTTTCTGACCGTTAAAGTTCCAACATTTTTATTTTCAATCATTAATGGGATTTCTTTCTGGAATCCTTCACCGCGAATATTTCCTTCACTTGGCCAATTGATCCAAAGATAATCACCTGGCTGGATATCTTGTTTTTTTTCGTCAAACGAGAATTTTACTTTTATGTTTCCTCCATCTGTAATATTCGTTGGGTCCACGGTCAACGAAGTGACGTTACTGCTGATATCTCTGCCTGCATCCGCATAGACATGAACAGGAATCAGTGATGTTATATTAGTAATAATAAATAACATTGATAAAATAATATTTCTACACTTTTTCATTTTTTCTATCTCCCCTATTCTAACTAAAAATAAAACCTACCATATCATCTCTCGAAAATCCTTTCTTCAATTCCTCCCCTACTCATTTCCAATCTTTTAACTAAAAAATTGATAGGTATTTTACAAATATTTATAAAAAATAAATATGCCAAAAAACTGTTTTTACAAGGTTTTTCCTAATGTAAATTATTTTTTCGCATATATTCATTTTATTTTACTTATTGCTTTCATTTTTTCAATCTATATTTCCAATTTTTAACTTACAAAAATGGAACGTGCATAAATAACTATAGTTGCATAAAATATTCTTTTAATTAGCATTATTATTTTATAACAGATGTTTTTATATTAAATAAAGAATAAAACACAATATAAAAAATACAGACTTTGTTCAAATAAACGAACCTAGCCTGTATTCTGTGATTGACGCTACTTTTTAATTCATTGAGATGAATAATCCATTTTTATAAATGCCCAAAAGTAATCGATGCCGAAGCCATTCCTCGACCTAATTCTTTTTCAAATTTTCCTATTGTTGATATCTCCATATAAAACGGTGAGACTGCTTTAGACAATTCTCCCTTGATTGCTAACGGACGTAAACTACGTTCCAAATTATTCATGACTTTAGGATAATACTGACCTTTTTCTAAGCCTGTTTTTGCTTCTATCAGAAGTATACGTTCCTTTTCATTGATCTCTGGATTTAAAACGAGATCATATAATTTTAGTACCATGTTTTCTATTTCTTCACTTTTAGACATCACGATTTCCTCCCAGAAATATATTTCTCCCCACTACATTCTATACACAAAGTATACGCCATTTTTAGTGGTTTTTAAATCACACAGACATAAAGAAAAAAGACAGATACCCAACCAGGGTATCTGTCTTTTGCTTTATGCCAGCTATAGGGATCGAACCTACGACCTACGCGTTACGAGTGCGTTGCTCTACCAACTGAGCTAAGCTGGCCTTATCCAAAAGAAATTATATACTCTATTTGGCTGATTGTAAAGAGTTCGATGGAAAATTAGTTTAATTTCATGATATTTTTCATAAAACGTGGTATAATTGATGTGAAAGGCAGGTTTTATGAAAATGGCAACTTTTGGAAAATTTGATACAACTATCGTACCATCGGAAATTGGTGAAAAATTCAAGATCAATACTCACGTAATGTTCACGATTCACGGCAAGCCGCAAACTGGAACGATTTCAAAACAATTGAAAAATTCCGCTGTTGTTGAGATTGATGAAACTGCAGAAAATGCGAACTTGATGACGCAAAGCAAAGGTGTAGTAATCGTTAACTACAAAGAACTTAAAAAGATTTGAATTTGACCATCTCTGCATTTTTGGGATGGTTTTTTTATATACAAACGAAAGCTGTGAAAAAGCTGCTCTGCCTCAAACATTAAAAATGACCAAAAAAGGATGTGACAAAAGTTGTGTCACATCCTTTTTCATTTTACTTATTTTGTACCAAACAAACGGTCACCCGCATCCCCTAGTCCAGGAACGATATAACCATGTTCATTCAATTTTTCATCTAGAGAAGCTGTATAGATATCAATATCAGGATGCGCTTCTTGCAAAGCTTTTACTCCCTCAGGTGCTGCTACCAAACAAACAAATTTGATGTTCGACGCGCCACGTTCTTTCAATGCATCGATTGCCATGATTGCTGATCCACCTGTTGCCAACATTGGATCTACTACGAACAACTGACGTGCATCAATGTCTTCTGGAAGTTTGACGAAATATTCATGTGGCTCAAACGTTTCTTCATCTCGATAAAGACCGATATGGCCCACTTTAGCAGCTGGAATCAATTCCAAGATACCATCAACCATTCCGATACCTGCACGCAAGATTGGAATAATCGCTACTTTTTTACCGGACAACGTTTTTTGTGTTGTTTCAGTGATCGGTGTTTCGATCACGATGTCTTCCAACGGCATATCCCGTGATACTTCATATGCCATCAACATAGCGATTTCATCGACTACTTCACGAAAAACCTTTGTTCCGCAGTTTTTGTCCCGAATAATAGTTAGTTTGTGTTGAATCAATGGATGATCGATCACTTGAAATTTGCCCATTTTTTTTAAGCTCTCCTTTGTTCTGTCGTTTCTTTTTAATTGTAAAACAAAATCAAGTGATTGACTAGTCAAACTCGCCATTTTTCCTAAGAAAATCCTTTTTTGAAAAGAAGTTTTCCTGCTGACAAGCAAAGCTTATTCTTTTTCCATGATCCAAGAAGTAGATAATGCCATTGCTGCACGCGTTGCCTTTGTCTGATCCATAGCATTTACCATGACGAAATCATGGATGATTCCTTGGAAGCGTACTTGTGTAACAGGAACCCCTGCATCACGAAGTTTGCGTGCATAAGCCTCGCCTTCCTCTCTTAATACATCCGCTTCTCCTGTCAAAATCATTGCCGGAGGTAGATCTTTTAGTTCATTCAGTTCTGCTCTCAAAGGCGAAGCTGTGATCTCAGCACGCTCTTCCTCATTCGTCGTGTATTGATCCCAAAACCATCTCATTCCTTCTCTTGTCAAAAAATAGTTTTCTCCGAATTCATGATAGGAATCTGTATCAAAATCAGCGTTGGTAACTGGATAATACAGCAATTGTTTAGATATTGGGAGCCCTTTTCGTTCTTTTGTTAAGATCGTCATGACTGTAGCCATGTTACCACCAACTGAATCTCCTGCAACGATTAGATTCTCGAGATCCAGATTTTTTGACTTGGCTAATTTATTCAGCTGTTGCAACACAGCATAATTTTGTTCAATTGCTATTGGATATTTCGCTTCAGGTGATCGACTATATTCTGGAAAGACAACGACAGAATTCGTGCGGACCGAAAGTTCTCTGATCAATTTATCATGGGTTTGAGTACTGCCAAAGACCCAACCAGCTCCATGGATATAAAAAATAACTGGTAATTTATCTATATTTCCTTCCGGTCGTACAAAACGAATATTGATTTTTCCCCATTCGCCAGTATCTACCATCAAGTCTTCAATATCAACGGAATATTTGTTCACAGGTGATTCTTGTACTTCTTCCAGTAATGCTCTTCCTTCTTCCGGTGCTAGTTCATAGATTCGCGGATGAGGTGCATTTGCATCACTGAATGCTATGGCTTCCTTTTCTAACGAGATACGATCAGTCATGACTTTTCCTCCCTGAGATTTAATGTGAAGACTAAAATTACACCTCATATACTAGAGAGCATCATCAATATTGTCAAAGAATCCGTTTTCCATAAAAAAATAAAATAGAAAAAAACAGAAAAGTCCGGTATTGAACTTTTCTGTATTATTGTATTATATGGAATTTAAATTTTTATTTTTTATGCAATGGAAATTTTTCAGTTAATTCGCGTACACCTGTTTTGACTTCGTCTAATTGAGCATTGTCGCCTTTTGCTTGTAATGCTTTAACAACTAATTCAGCCACTTTTACAGCATCTTCTTCTTTAAGCCCGCGAGTAGTGATTGCTGGTGTACCGATTCGGATGCCGCTTGTTTTGAATGGACTTAGCGTTTCAAAAGGAATCGAGTTTTTATTTACCGTGATATTCACACTGTCCAAAATACTCTCTGCTTCTTTTCCATTTATACCTAACTCACGAACATCGATCAGCATCAGATGATTATCTGTCGCTCCTGAAATGACTCTTGTTCCGATTGCTTGATTGAATACTTTGACCATTGCTTTTGCATTGGCAATGATTTGTTCACTATATTCTTTAAATGCAGGATCTAGTGCTTCTTTGAATGCCGCTGCCTTCCCAGCAATCACATGCTCTAGAGGTCCGCCTTGAATACCAGGGAAGACCGCACTATTGATTTTTTTCGCTAATGTTTCATCGTTTGTCAAAATCATGCCGCCTCGAGGTCCGCGCAATGTTTTGTGAGTGGTAGTCGTTGTGATATCTGCATAAGGAACTGGATTAGGATGAAGTCCTGCTGCTACTAATCCTGCGATATGTGCCATATCTACCATCAGTTTTGCGCCTACTTCATCTGCGATTTCTCTGAATTTCGCAAAGTCGATCGTTCGTCCGTAAGCACTGGCACCTGCTACAATCAATTTTGGTTGATGTTTTCTAGCTAAAATACGTACCACATTATAATCAATAACTTCTGTTGTCGGATCAACACCGTAAGCAACAAAGTGATAGGTTTTGCCACTGAAGTTGACTGGTGATCCATGTGTTAGATGTCCGCCTGCGGAAAGATCCATTCCTAAGATCGTGTCCCCTGGTTCTACCAAAGCGAGATAAGCAGCCGTGTTGGCTTGAGAGCCGGAGTGAGGTTGGACGTTCGCAAATTTCGCTCCGAATAATTCTTTTGCACGGTCAATCGCTAAATTTTCAACGATGTCGACAAATTCACATCCTCCATAATAGCGATGCCCTGGATAACCTTCTGCGTATTTATTTGTCAAAATACTTCCTTGCGCAGCCATCACTGCTTCGGAGACAAAGTTTTCAGAGGCAATCAGCTCCAAATTATGTTCTTGTCTTTCTTCTTCTTTGGCGATCGCAGCCCAAAGATCAGGGTCAAACGTTTTGTAATCTACCACAAACAACAGCTCCTTTTTATTTTCCTACAATTTTATTTTTCCCATCAAAAACAAATTGCCAAATATTCGTATCTCTTCTATTTACACTTCGTTTTTCGTTCACTGATAGAAGATTTACTTGATAGCATTGTATCATACTAAAAGAATGCGGCAATAACCAATTGATCATTTTTCAAAATAATTTTGTCCAGCTGCTTTTTTCAAGCGATTCATATAAGCATTCCCCAATCCAGTTTCTGGATATACTTGTACAAAAATCAAATCTAACCCAAGTGTTGGTTCATCTAATCCTCTTAGACCTGCAAACAATCCTTTAGCCGCCGCTTCTACTGAGTTGTCGTTATACATATAAACAGCTGCAGTATCTGTCCGCACTTGATCCGAAATTTCGGGGCTTGCTATGACACCTACACGGATCTTCTTATTTTTTGCCCATTGAACTGCAGTTGACCAATCGCCCTCTCTGACCATCAGAACACGTGTATCGGGTGAGTAGTGCTTGTATTTCATCCCAGGCGCTTTTGGTGTTTCATTTTCTTTTACAAGATGCTGATCAATAGCAACAGGAGATTCGATGACTGCTTCGATTTGTTCTTTCGTTACTGCACCTGGTCGTAAGATCATAGGCATGGCTGTTGGATCACTTAAATCAAGAACAGTGGATTCTACTCCAATTCGCGTAGCTCCATCATCAATGATCCCGGTAATTTTTCCTTGTAGATCATGGAATACATGATCTGCAGTTGTCGGACTTGGTTTTCCCGACGTATTTGCACTTGGACCGACAAGCGGAACCCCTGAAAGTTCGATTACTTCTAGTGTTTTTTTGTTATCCGGCATACGAAATGCAGCTGTGGATAATCCTCCTGTTACAACTGAGGGCAAGGTATCTTTTTTGATTTTAAATATCAAAGTTAGTGGTCCAGGCCAGAAGTTCTTCACAATCTTCTCTGTTTCTGGATGAAAGTTGTCCACATACTCTTTTACTTGTTCAAAAGAGGCGACATGGACGATCAATGGATTGTCTTGAGGTCTTCCTTTTACAGAAAACACTTTCTTGACAGTATTTGGCAATAGAGCATTGGCGCCCAATCCATACACTGTTTCAGTAGGAAAAGCAACAAGTTCTCCTGCTTTCAGTGCTTTGGCTGCCTCTTTTAATTCAGTTTCATCATAACGTTTCGTTTCCACAGTTTATCCACAACCCCTTTTTCATACGTTCTTGTTTTATCCAACTTTATCCTCAAGTTTTCCACTGACTGTGGATCATTCGTTTGTCAATAGTGGATAAACTTGTTGATAAGCCAAAAAGTCGTTTACATCCTTGTCAAATTAGTGTTTTTTTATAATAAAAAAACAAATAAAAATTTTTTCATCCACAGCTTCAACTGTAGACTTGGATCATTCGTTCATTACCAAAAAGATCCTTTTTTATCGCCACTTTTTTATCTGGAAATGCTTGCTGGAATATTTTTTTTACTGCTTCACCTTGGCGAAATCCGATTTCTAAAAAAATCTTTCCATTTGGTTTTAGTACGCTTGGTGCTTCAACTGCTATTTTTTCATAAACAGCTAATCCATCGTTCTCCGCAAAAAGGGCCATCTTAGGTTCGAATGACCGGACACTTTCATCCATCAGTTCCCATTCATTCCGACTGATGTACGGCGGATTAGAAATAATCACATCAAATCGCCGATCCTGTACTGGTTCCAATGTATTCCCATGGTAAAAACTGATTTTCGTTCCTTCGTGCTGAGCATTTTCTTTCGCGACTTCTAATGCTTCTTCAGAAAGATCTACGGCAGATACATGCCAATTTTTTCTTGCTGCTTTCAAACTAATAGCAATCGCCCCAGTCCCTGTCCCGATATCTATCACTTCCAATGGTACATCAGGCGTCTCGTCTAAACACCACTCCACTAACTCTTCTGTTTCTGGTCGAGGAATCAGTGTTGCTTCGGTTACCTTCAACCGATGATCATAAAAATCTGCGTATCCTAGCAAATACTGAGGCGGATGATCTGCAAGCAGAAGTCGCAGATCTGTTTCGATCAACTGTTGTTCTTCTTCTGAAATCTCTTCGTTCATATGAAGGAGCCAATCAAGTTTTTTCCATTGTTTTCGTTCCAAAAATAAAAATTGGATACTGTATGCTTCTTTTCCATGATCCTCTAAAAAAGAAGAAGCCCGTGACAGGACTTCTCGATAGGTCATTTTACCCATTTTGCATAGCTTCCAGTTTTGATGTTTGATCATACATGATCAATGCATCAACGATTTCATCCAATTTCCCTGCTAAAATCTGATCTAATTTTTGGATAGTTAATCCGATACGGTGATCAGTCACGCGATTTTGTGGGAAATTATACGTCCGAATCCGTTCTGAACGATCCCCAGTTCCGACTGCTGATTTTCGATTGGCATCATATTCACTTTGTGCTTCTTGTTGGATCTTATCATACACACGAGCACGCAAGATCTTCATTGCTTTTTCACGGTTCTTGATCTGAGAACGTTCATCCTGCATAGCAACGACGATCCCTGTTGGTAAGTGAGTCAAACGTACCGCAGATGCTGTTTTATTGACGTGCTGTCCGCCAGCACCTGAAGCATGATAGATATCTGTGCGGATATCTTTGTCTTCAATATCGATCTCTACTTCTTCAGCTTCTGGCATCACGACAACTGTCGCTGTGGAAGTATGGATACGCCCTTGCGATTCAGTTGAAGGAACACGTTGGACACGATGTGCACCACTTTCATATTTTAATTTCGAATAAACATTCTCTCCGGTAATCATCATAATCACTTCTTTGTATCCACCGATCCCGGTAACATTTGCTTCCATCACTTCTGTTTTCCAACCTTGTGCTTCAGCATACTTTTGGTACATATTGAAAAGATCACCCGCGAATAAGGCTGCTTCGTCTCCACCTGCTGCTCCGCGGATTTCCATGATGATATTTTTATCGTCATTTGGATCTTTTGGTAAAAGCAAGATCTTGATTTTTTCTTCTAAGACTTCTTTTTCTTTTTTTAACTCAGATAATTCTTCTTTTGCTAGTTCAGCCATTTCATCATCCAGTTTTTCACCAAGCAGTTCTTCTGTATCGGTGATCCCTTGTACTACTTCTTTATAACGACGATAAACTTCGACTGTTTCGCGCGTGTTTGCTTCTTCTTTTGAAAGCTGCATAAAGCGCTTTGTATCAGAAATCACTTCTGGGTCACTTAAAAGTTCTCCAAGCTCTTCATAACGGTCTTCAATTGATTGTAATTGATCGTACATGCTTATTCTCCTTCTGTAATCATTGATGGATGAAAGTAATGTTTTCGACAAACGGGGTAATAAGCTTCATTTCCGCCAATTTGCACTTGATCGCCTTCATAAACAGGTTTCCCATCAATATAATGTAAATTCATGATTGCTTTTTTGTGGCAGAACCAACAGATCGTTTTCATTTCTTCAATCTTGTCTGCGTAAAGCAATAAATATTTTGATCCTTCAAATAACTCGTTTCGAAAATCATTTTTCAAACCAAACGCCATAACCGGAATATCCAATTCATCCACGATTCTCGTAAAAGCAATGACATGTTTCTTTTTTAAGAACTGCGCTTCATCGATCAGCACACAATAGGGTTTGCTTTCCATGTTCTGAATCACGTCAAATACGTCTGTTTCTTCAAATATCGGCATTGCTTCACGTTTCAGTCCGATTCGGCTTGAAACAACGCCTAAACCATCTCTCGTATCAATACCGCTTGTCATCAAGACAACTGGTTTATTTTGTTCTTCATAATTATGTGCGACTTTTAGGATCTCGATTGTCTTGCCGCTATTCATTGCGCCATACTTAAAAAATAGTTGTGCCATGCTCTTTTTCACCTTCCAGTTTGTTCCTATGGTATTATACTTGATTTTCAACATTTTTTACAGTGAGAATTTTCATCAAGCACAGATTATCGTTCAAATCCCTTGCTTACTTTTGTTCCAATTTTTTGACAAGAACTAAATAAGGCGATCCATTTATCTTATCTTTCTAGAAAAATTTCTGTCCTTGAAAATTCTTAGGATTTATAAAAATAAGTACATCTGCTAAATACTTTCTTTTTGAATTGAGTATAGCATGTTTTCTTTCTTTTCACGTGCTATAATAAGTTAAAATTCCAAAGTTTTATGTAAGGAGCTATTTGATGACAAAAAATATTTTTGATTCCATCGCTAATCATTATGATTCCCCTGACCGTCAAGCATTAGCCAAGATTATTCGCGAAGAACTAACAACTTATCTACCGCGCGACAGCCACCAAAAAGTCCTGCTGGATTACGGAGGCGGAACTGGGCTTGTGAGTTTACCGCTTGCGGAAAGATTCAAAGAACTGATCATTGCCGATGCTTCAGAAACTATGTTGAAAATGGTAGAAGAAAAGATCCAAGCAGCAGATCTGAAAAATGTCCGAACGATCCACGCTGATGCTTCTGTCGAATTTCCTGCTATCCAAGCAGATGTGATCCTTCTATCACTCGTACTTTTGCACATTCCTGATACGAAGACTATTCTCATGAAACTTTTCGAACTTTTAGCTCCTGGCGGTCAACTGATTATTGTAGATTTTGACAAGAATGAACAAATCAGTCATCCGAAAGTCCATAATGGCTTTATCCAAGAAGAATTGAACGATCGATTGAAAAAAACTGGCTTTGTCTCTACTGCTAGTCATACTTTTCATCGTGGAGAAAAGCTATTTATGAACAAAAACGCTTCGCTTTTCCTATCCATCAGCCAAAAAGCTTAAAAAGAAGCTGTGACAAAAATATGTCACAGCTTCTTTTTTCGTTTAAACGGTGTTCCAAAAGCAGTTTCTTATTTCTTGAAGCTGACCACTTCTGTCACAACCTCTTCTTTTTATTTTTTCATCAAATGATTTTGATTTCGGAAAGAGGCCAGTAGCGGAAAACAACTTTGCCTTGGATCATATCTTTGTCGACTAACCCAAACATTCGGCTGTCTTTTGAAATCAAACGGTTATCACCCAGAACAAGATACTTTCCTTTTGGCACAGTATATTCAAAATCGCTCGTAAAGGTAGAGGCACTTTCTGCTTGTGCTTGGAACCCTGAACTATAAGCATACTCTCCTTGTAACTTATCTTCTGAAAATTCTTTTTTGAACTTATCTAGATAAGGCTCATCATACTTTTTGCCATTAATGGTCAACTGGTCATTTTCCATCTTAACTGTGTCCCCAGGCATACCAATGATTCGTTTAACGATCATTCGTTCTTCATCCCCTGGTTCCTTCGTAGTAATGATGTCCATTCGTTCATAGTTCGAGATTTTAGATGAAATCAGTCGTTGTCCATCACTTAATGTAGGGTCCATCGAATGTCCGTTTACAGTGACTGGTGTAAACACGTACACTCTAGCTAATAAAATAGCCGCTAATACAAGGATCAGAATCCCCCAATTTTTCAAAAATTCTTTCACAGCTTACCTCCTACTTATATTTCCTCGTTATTTATTACATTTTTTTACGATATTTCATTGTACTCTCTTTATTCTACAATGTTTATAAATGAAAGGAAAGAATAAGTGACGTGTTCGTTCTATTTTTCTCGTTATATAAAAAAGGGGCATGACAAAAGTCATGTCACATCCCCTTATGAATGTCTTCTTCTTTGGCTCCGACTATAAACAACTTGTTCTTCTTGTGATTGTGCTTTTTTTGCAATTAATTTCAGGCGATAAGGCTCATGATAACGCAACCCGTCTTTGACAAAATCACCGCCAACGATGAACAATCCGACAGGTTCTAATGTGTCTTCTGTTGAGCTCAGCCGAATGGTCCCTACTTTTTCCATGTCCGAGTAGCTTCGTCCAATATTTAGAACATACTCTTTCTCTCCTGTTTTCTTGACATAGTAATAAGGATACAACGTATTTCTATCGACAAGAAATCCATCCATGCGACCGAGTTCATTTATTTTGATCTCACCATTTCCAATCAAGTACCGCATATTCTCGGCTAATTTCAATTGGTAATCTTCGTCATAAGAAACCATGACCTCTTGTGTATTCACTTTATCGATCGAATTTCCATTATTGATTGTTTCTTCTGTCTGGATGTTGAACGCTTCATCAGGCAAATACTTCACAAAAAGCTGTGTGACATCGGCTTTCGTGTTTTTATCTAAAAAGTAATAAAATACATTTAAAACAGTAAAATAAACAAGCACTAGAAATGCAAGTCCATATAAGAAAAATTGAAGATAGTTTTGGTTTTGCCAAAGTCCATAAACAATTCTCAATAAATAAAGCGTGGGGATCACACTTAAAATCGTATATCCACGGTTAAGATATTTAGGACTGATGTCTAAATAGCCAAGGAATTTATGCACCCCATTGATAAGGTCTAGTAAAAATGTCATTGAGAATCACCTGCTTGTTGGTTATACGTTTGGGTATTTCCTGAATCTTGGTTTTGCTGTGCTGTACGTGCTGCATCATCATTTTGCGTGTTATCATCTACAGTCGTACTGCTTGGTATCGTTTCGGAGCTAGCACTTGTATCCGGACTTGTACTTGGATTGGTTGAATCCGATGAAGTGCCATCTGGTACCGTATTGCTTGTTTCGCTTGAGCTGTCAGTTGTATATGTCTCATCATACGACGAACTAGTTGTTGTGTCGTCCCATGTACTTGTCGTAGTGGTTTCATTCAAACTTTCCGTTGTTGTTGGTTCAGATGTCGAGACTGAAGTAGTTGGTGTTGTTTCTTCTACAGTACTAGAACTTGAACTGGGTGCACGGTAGCTGGAACTATTCACAATACCTGTAGTAGTCGCGACAATCGTCGAGATTGTTAATACAGCGATTGGCTTCAAAATAGGTGCTACTTTTCGCATCTTATCTCTTCCTTCATTGAAATTTATTCTTGTTTTCTTACTTTACTACGGACAAATTATACAGTCTACCTTATTTCTACCATAAATTCTTTATTTTTTTCTTACGTTTTTCCGAAAGATTTCTTTAATTTTCATCAAAAACTACGGTCGATGTTTTTAAGTAAGCTTTTGCTTCCCGATTGATTTCTTTCAGATCACATCCTTGCTGCTTGGCAGCGAACACGCAACCACAATAACATTGGCGATAGATATCATACTCTTTGCACATTTGCAAAGAGCGTTCATAGCCTTTGTTTTTCTTGAAATCACTTGGCAAATATTGTGTCCCGTAAATCTTTTGGATATCCATTCCGATTTGATTGATCAAGGCTGCATTTTTCTTTGGTGAGATCGTCAGGGCACTTCCAAAGTAATCGTATCCTAGTTCTTGCGCTTTTTGCGCAACAAGATCTAATCGCATATTGAAGCATGCACTGCAGCGAGCACCACCTTCTTTTTCGTCTTCAAGATGGTTTGTTAAAACCATTTTGGTGAATTCACTTGGACGGTATTCATCAACAATCAGCGCTACATGATGGTCAGTTTTCTCATTAAATTGGTCTACAAATCGTTTTTGTTCATGTAACCTCCGCAAATACTCACTTTTAGGATGGATATTCGAATTTGAAAAAAATAACGTGATATCTGCATATTGAGACATGAATTCCAACGTGTGCGTACTGCAAGGAGCACAGCATGTATGTATTAATATCTTAGGCTTTACTTCTTCTTTCTCCCATTGCATGATCATTTTTTTTAGAACTGTATCATAATTTATTTTTTGATTTTTCATTTTTTCTACGATTTGTTGGGCATTGATCAATTTGTTATTCCTCCTCCTTCTTTTTTCTAGGATTTGCTTTATTATAAGCCATTTCTATTTTAATCGAAAGCTGTATTGTTATCTGTTCAATAATTTCTTTGAGTATTCCTGATTCCCCTTGTATACTGATAGAAACGACTATTGTCAGGAGGATAGTACTGTGCATGTTGATTTATTCTTTCGAAGGCTGCAACGGCGAGGACAGAAGTTTGCTGCTAATCATTTCTCATCGATCCAAATCATCGTTTTTTATTATATATTGATGACGGTCTTATCACTCGTTCTATTTTATCTGCCGATTTTTCGCGAACCAGATAGCCATGTTTCTTTTGTGGACATGCTGTTCATGGCAATCAGTACAGTGAGCGTGACTGGACTATCGACTTTTGATATCAATTCTGTGTTCAATGATAACGGCATTATACTGCTGGAAATATTATTTCAAGTTGGTGGTTTGGGGATCATGATGATTTCTACTGCTTTTGTCATTTTTTCTAAACGACGAATCACATTGAAACAGCGGCAGCTGATCATGACGGATATGAATCAACCGCGTTTGTCTGGTATCGTCCGACTGATCCGGATTACTTTTGCTATTTTAATCTGGTTTCAATTACTTTTTGGGACATTCTTTTCTATTTATTTTTATTACAGAGGCTATTTTGATCGTTGGCGTGATGCCGTTTTTTACGGTTTTTATCAGGCGATATCGGCTGTCACGAACTCTGGATTTGACGTCACTGGGGATTCCATCAAGCCCTTTGCACATGACTATTTTTTCTTAATCCTAATCATGTTTTTGATTTTTGTCGGCGGAATTGGTTTTCCTGTATTGATGGAGTGTCGGGAGTGGCTATTATATAAACGTTCCAGTGCAAAGCTTCCATTTCGTTTTTCCTTGTTTACCAAATTGGCTGTGTTGGCTTTTGTCATCTTGTTTGTTTCGGGAACTATCTTAATTTATCTATTGGAAAAGGACCATTTATTCCAAGATTCCAGTATGAGTGTCAAATGGATCAATTCGATGTTTTATTCGATTACGACTCGTAATGCCGGTCTCCAGATTCACGATTTGGGTGATTTTCAGATTACGACACTGATCATTTTTTCTTTACTGATGTTTATCGGATGCAGTCCTAGTTCTGTAGGAGGCGGGATTCGAACAACTACTGTAGCAATCATCGGTTTGTATCTATACTCCTTCCTCAAGAGTGAAGGTAATATCAATATTTTTGGACGGAGAATCGATCAAGATGATGTGCGAAAGTCAGTCGTTGTCTTTATGCTTTCTCTTGGTATGTGTTTCTTTTGTATCGTTTTTTTATCTGCTACAGAGGAACAAACACTGATCTCGATCATCGTCGAAGTAACTTCTGCTTTTGGAACAACTGGTTTGTCCTTAGGGATTACCGGCGACTTGTCTGTTGTAGGGAAAATCACGATTGCTGCCCTGATGTTTATTGGGCGGATTGGAATGCTGTATACATTGATGCTGTTCGTACCAAAAGAAACCCGAGATCTGGGCTATGAATATCCAAGTGAGAAAATCATTATTGGTTAATAATGAAAAGACCGATGAAGAGTAATAATAAAATCACACCAGCTTGAAACAATCATTTTGTTTCAAGCTGTTTTTTTTAAATCATGCGGTTTTCTCCGATTTCATGCACTTTCAGCCGTAACCTTTTCTTAAGAATAAGAAAAGCAATTTAACCTTTTTTTCAACATATGGTATGATTAGTTGAATTTATTCGTCAGCAAATCGTTTTTGGAGGTTACATAATGGGAATACGCAGTCATTTTGCGATTGCAGTTGGGAAAACGTCGCAATGGGCATTAAAAACTTTTTTTAAAGGCGGATCAAGTTTACCAGGTAAACTAGCGCTGAAAGTCGATCCACATATATTGGATAGCTTGGCAAAAGACTACCAAGTCGTCGTTGTTACCGGAACAAACGGTAAAACATTGACTACCGCTTTAACAGTCAATATTTTGCGCCAGCAATTCGATGAAGTTCTAACCAACCCTACTGGTGCGAATATGGTACAGGGAATTGTATCGACTTTCTTGCAGGCAAAACCAAAAAAAGGACAGAAAAAATTTGCTGTCCTAGAAATAGATGAAGCAAGTTTGAGCAAAGTCACAGAATATATGAAACCAGAACTATTTTTATTTACAAATATTTTCCGTGATCAAATGGATCGGTATGGAGAAATTTATACGACCTATAAAATGATTGTAGACGGTGCCGCAAAGTCACCAAATGCAACGATTATCAGTAACGGTGATTCACCGATCTTCAATTCGATCGAAACAGTTAATCCTAGAAAATATTATGGCTTTGACCATGAAGAAGATCGTGAACAAATGGCGCATTACAATACAGACGGTGTCTTGTGTCCGAATTGTCATCACATCCTGCATTATAAAATGATCACTTATGCAAACTTAGGAAAATATTACTGTCCAAATTGTGACTTCAAACGTCCTGAACTGGATTACCGATTGACTGATATGGTACGGATGGACAATGTTTCAGCAGATTTTGTGATTGATGGTCATGAATATGGAATCGAAGTTGGTGGTATGTATAACGTCTACAACGCTTTAGCAGCTACTGCAGTGGCGGAGTACTTCAATGTCGATCCTGATAAAATCAAACAAGGTTTAGGATATGACGAGAAAGTGTTCGGCCGACAAGAAGTCATCAATATCAATGGAAAGAAATGTACATTAGTACTTGTCAAAAATCCTGTAGGCATCAATCAAGTAATCGATATGATTGGTCTAGCTCCTTATCCATTTTCTTTAGTAGCTTTATTGAATGCCAATTACGCAGATGGAATCGATGTCAGCTGGATTTGGGATGGTAATTTTGAAAACTTTGCCGATATGGATATCCCAGCCGTTATTTCTGGAGGAGATCGTCATACAGATATGACTTTACGTCTGAAAGTTGCCGGGATTCCAGAAAATAAATTGACAGAAACAAAAGAATTACCAGAAGTAATCGAAAAAATCAAAGAATTGCCAACTGAACATGTCTATATCTTAGCTACTTACACTGCTGTATTGCAGCTACGTAAAGAACTAGCGGCTCAAGGATTTATCAAAGGAGGAATGAATCATGGCTAATTATGAACTCAATATCGCCCACCTTTATGGAAATTTGATGAACACATATGGTGATAACGGAAACCTTTTGATGTTGAAATATGTAGCAGAAAAAATGGGGGTTTCTTGCCATACGGAGATCGTTAGTATACATGAACCTTTTGATGCTAATAAATATGACTTGGTTTTCTTTGGCGGTGGTCAAGACTTTGAGCAACTGATCATTTCAAAAGACATCCAGAAAAAGAAAGATTCTTTGATCAACTATATCGAAAATGATGGTGTCATGTTAGCCATTTGCGGTGGTTATCAATTGCTGGGTCACTACTACATGGGAGCCAACGGAGAAAAGATCCAAGGTATCAGTGCCCTGGATCACTACACATTAAGTCAGGAAAACAACCGGTTTATCGGTGACATTGTCATCCATAATGAAGAATTCAATGAAACTTATTATGGATTTGAAAACCACAATGGTCGGACTTTCTTAGGTAAAGGTGAACGGCCTTTGGGGAAAGTGGTACAAGGTCAAGGGAACAATGGGGAAGATCAATCCGAAGGTGTCATTTACCGAAATGTCTTCGGTTCTTATTTCCACGGACCTATCCTTGCAAGAAATGAGAAATTAGCAGCTCGCTTGATTCGCCTAGCTTTAGAACAACGTTACGGTGAAGAGTTGGACCTGCCCTATCTTGAAGGACAAACAGCCTAGTTATTCGAAAAAGGGGAATGTGACAAAAGTTGCGTCACATTCCCCTTTTTCGTATCCTATTTTAAGCGACTTGCTTGGCATAACGGTTCACGTTTTGCTTGATATTCCCGATTGTTTTCGGATCATTGATTCCTGTGACTTCTTGGATCAATTGTTCTAAGTTTTCATGGATCTTCATTTCATGCAGTTGACGGCTTTGTTCATCTTCAGGATCATAATAATTAAAAATAATACCCATTGTTGCCGTCAAATGTGGACAAGTCAAGTTATGTTCTTGCAGTTCTCTCATTGGCCGTGTAAACCGTTCTTGATAACCTAACTTACGTAATGGTGTCCGAGCGACACGTGTGATCGCATCAGAGATATATTTGTTTTGGAAACGATGGATGATTTTTTCAATATACGCATGATGCTGCTCTGAATCAAACCCCCATTTGGCAATCAGCAAACTTCCTGTTTCCTGCAGAACTGATTTTAATTGTGCTACAACTAACGCATCTTGCATTGCTTCATCAATGGTCTGGTAACCTAACAAGGCACCTGTATAAGCGACAGTCGCATGACCAGTATTGACACTAAATAGTTTGCGTTCGATATATGGTTCTAGATCATCTACATATAAAACCCCTTTTAATTGGATTTCTTTATTTTTTCTTTGGCTATCGTCAATGACCCATTCCTTGAAAGGTTCTACTTGGACGAATAAAGGATCTTCATGGTGTTGTAATGGGACGATTCGATCGACTGCTGCATTTGGAAAGCCGATATATTTGTCAGTAAATGATGTTTCTGGAAGATATTTATACACTTCTTTTTCTAGAAATGCTGAACCACCAATCATGTTTTCACAGGCAATGACATCTAAAGGTGTTGCGTTTCCTTCCATTTCTCTTGCTTGGATACCTTTTGCAATCAACTCGGCAATAAAAGGTAAGGTATTCGGGCCAATGGCGGTAGTGACTAAATCTGCTTCAGCGATTTCTTGGATTACTTTTTCTGGATTTGTTTGATTGTTGATTCCTTTGACATTTTTCACAGTGATTCTTTCTTTTGATTCATCTGCTAATTCGATTTCGTATTCTTTTCTTTCATTTAAAGCATCAATGATCGTGTGATTCACATCTACGAAAGTAATCTCAAATCCATTAGTTGCCAAAATTTCTCCAATAAATCCTCGACCGATATTTCCTGCACCAAAATGTACTGCTCTCATTTTTCTCTCTCCTTAAGCAATTGCTAGATTTTCCGTTACTTCTTCTTTGCTGAGCGCGTCTGCTAGTTGGACAACATTGTCCATATCACTGCAATAAAGTGCGATTTGCTGTACAAGTTGCAGATGCTCATCGCCGACTCCTGCTATACCGAACAAAACAGTCGCAATCTTTTCTTCTTCTTCCGTACCAAAATTGACACCGTCTGGCACCTGTACGACACAAATGCCGGATTTTTTCACATATTTTTTTGCTTCATCTGTTCCATGAGGAATCGCGATAAAATTCCCCATGTAAACAGATAACATGTTGTCTCTTTCTACCATGGCATCGATATATTCCTCATCAACGCATCCTGCTTCTACAAGCTTTTGACCGCAATAGCGGATCGCTTCTTCTTTGGTTTTAAATGATCGATTGAGTTCGATCATGTCGAATGGCAAACTTTGCATGCTGTTTTCCTCCCTTAAGCTGTCTGTTTCAAATATTGTGCAATTGATTCAAATTTTTGTGGGTTGACCATGCTATTAACCGATAAATGAATGGATTGCGGTGCAGCCATCTGTGCTTTTTCTGCTAAACTTTCTTTGGCTACGATCAGTGAATCAGGCTCCCCTTTTAACTCCTGGATGTTGACTTTTCGTAACGGGATAGTTAAATGGTTCTTGTCTAATATATCTTTGAGCACAGTCATTCCCATTGTTGCTGATCCCGAACGATCATCGTGGACAAGTAGAATCTCTTTGATTTGTTTGATGTTTGCTGAAAGAAACTCTTCTGTTGGCTCGTTCTTAGTTTCAGAAGTTGATGGTTCCTGTTTGCTGCTCAATTCTTGAATGATTTCATCATATCGAGGTGAATTCAAAAAGTTTTCTACTGAAACAAAACGCGCGTTCGGTGCTTTTTGTTTTGCTCTTTCTTGTAGTTCGACCTGAGTAACGATCAATGTATTCGAGTCATCTGTCAGTTGGCTGATTGCTTGGTTAGTCACCGTTTGAGGCAAGTCTGCTTCCTGTACTTTTTTTCTCAAAATCGAAGCGCCCATCGCACTTGATCCCATCCCTGCATCACAAGCAAAAATGATTTTTTGTACGCCAGATAGCGCAGTTCCTTGAGGAATACCTTGGGCACCTTTAGATGCTTGTTTAGCTGCTTTTGTCTCTTGCACAGACTTTTCAAAGTCTTCATTTGTATCTTTCGCATCCGCTTTCAAAATCACTGCAGAAATACCGAATGAAACAGCTGCGGCAACAATCACGCCCAAAATAACAGGAAGGTAAGAATTGAACGGTGTCATCGCTAGAATCGCAATGATTGATCCTGGAGAAGCTGGCGCTCTTAGTCCAGCATCCATCAATTGGAAAATGAAACTTCCTGACATTCCTCCGCCTATAACTGATAAGAATAATAACGGTTTCATCATGACGTAAGGAAAATAGATTTCATGGATCCCACCTAAAAAGTGGATGATCATAGCACCTGGTGCTGAAGATTTTGCTGCTCCTTTGCCAAACAAAGTAAAAGCAAGTAATACGCCAAGTCCTGGACCAGGATTTGCTTCAAGCAAGAATAGAATAGATTTTCCTGCATCTGCTACTTGTTCAGTTCCTAATGGTGTCAAAATCCCATGATTGATTGCATTATTCAAAAATAAGATTTTTGCTGGTTCAATAAAAATACTTGTCAATGGAATCAAATGGGCAGATAAAATGATCTCTACACCTTTTGCCATTGCTTGAGTCAATGTATCGACAACTGGACCAATCGCAGAAAAACCTAATAACGCTAATCCAAAACCGATAAGACCTGCTGAAAAATTATTGACCAACATTTCAAAACCGGATTTGATCCGTTTTTGGAACAGCTGATCAAATTTCTTGATAGCATATCCACCAAGAGGTCCCATGATCATCGCACCTAGCATCATTGGAATATCTGTTCCGACAATCACACCCATCGTTGCAATTGCTCCCACAACTGATCCGCGGTCACCAGCAATTACTTTTCCGCCAGTATAGCCGATCAATAAAGGAATCAGATAAGTTAGCATCGGGCTTACCATGGTAGCAAAAGCTTCATTTGGCAAATAACCATCTGGGATAAATAAAGCCGTTAACACACCCCAAGCAATCAGTGCTCCAATGTTTGGCATGACCATGCTTGATAAGGTACTGCCTAATTTTTGTACCCTCGCTTTTAGCGAAATGTTGTTTTTGGGAATCATCCGTTCCATTTTGTCTCTTCCTCTCTCCTTTTGATACTCTAATTGTATTCGCTTACTAAAAAGAGAAATAGTCGTACTTTGGCACGAAACTTTGTGCCAAAGGTTTGAGGATATCAGCAAAATAAAAAAATTTTGGGATCAGCAAACTTTACTTTTAAATAAACATGTTATTTTAACTTTTTTATAATATGTAAATAATAACTTTTGTCAGCATTTTATTTGGATGCTTTTTGTTTTATTATGATATTAAAATTTATATTGGAGACCTATCTATGACATTACTGATCAAAAACATGAACATGAAACGTGGTAAAAAACGTGTGATTCGACAATTGGATCTTTTAGTAGAATCAGGAGAAGTAGCTGCTTTGATTGCCCCGAACGGATTTGGCAAAACAACTTTGCTGAATGGCATTGCCCAACTGCTGCCAACAACTTATGATCAATTGTCCCTTCACAACATCTCTCCTACTGCTTATACAGATTATCGCCGGTCTTTCTTTTTTCTAGAATCAACGAATCAGTTATCCGACTATCTAACGGCTGTTGATTATTTGACTTTGATCAAATACTATTGGCAGAGCAAAGTAGAATGCTAAACTGTTTTCCAACGATTGAAGATGACTGAGTACCTTACTTTGCCGATTGGAAAAATGTCTCTAGGAATGAAACAACATGTCTTGCTTGCTGCTTACTTGATCAGTGATTCATCTGTCATGTTATTCGATGAACCGTTGAACGGGTTAGACCCAGGAAGTATTGATATCTTGAATAGGCTGATCAGACAATGGCAGGAAGAGGGGAAGACGATTCTTCTTTCTTCCCACGCTATCGCGAATATCCAATCGATTTGTTCTAAAGCATGTTTTCTAAAAAATGGAGAAATCGTCACAGAATCCTCAAATATGGAAGAGATTTTAGCTATTTATCGTCAATTGTATGAGGTGTAACTATGACTTTATTTACATTTGAACGCAATCTCTTACTAAAAAACAAAGTAAACTTTTTATTCCCTCTATTGTTGATCGTGCTCTTTGCATTCCCACTTTTTTTTGATCATGAACTTGCTTATACAGAATTCGATGAACTGAATCATAACTATGAAGAGACGCAACGTTTGATTGAAACGTTGAAAGAAGATGAGAATGAGAAAGAATTTGTGGAAAGTTTAGAGAAAAGCAACAAACTGATCGAAGCAATTTTACGTGCAAAAAACACAGGGAATGTCCAGGAAATGGTCGAAGCAACTTATCATTATGAAAAAGATATACTGGGCCGGCTGATTTCTGGTCAAAGACAAGGACTTCCAATCATTGAACAACAAAAACGTGTAGAGTTGCTCCGTTATATGAAAGAACATCAGATCCAAAGATATTCAATTTTTGACTTGCCAGCGCACCTCCCTTTAGCGAATTACTACGAAAATATTTTTTCAGGAATGATTTCTAGTTTTTTGATTTTATGTATAACCGCCTTGTTTCTTTCCTCGATCATCTCTTATGAAAAAAGAAAGCAGGTAATCTCTCTAGTCAATCTATTACCGGATAGTATGGTAAAGAAACATAGCATCCGTTTCACCGTTTATTATGGTGCAGCTATGCTAAGTCTCGTGATTCCATTTTTGTTCGTCTCTATACTAGTAGTAATCAAAAATGGTTTGGGCGACTTCCGTTATCCTGTAGGAACGATCATTGGTCAGGAGATACGAATCCTTCCGATGTATGCATATCTTTTCCAGAGTTTTCTGTTCTTGTTGTTGTGGGTGTTCTTTTTAAGTACGATCAGTTTTCTTCTATCTGCTTTATTTGAACATTCTCTAGTCAATCTTTTAGGTACACTTCTTTGTCTTTTCTTAGCAGAGTATCGCTTGTTTTCTTCGATTGGATGGATAGAATCAATCAGTCATTACTTGCCAACTTCTTATGTTGATTTTCAAAATGTGATCGTAGGAGGAGATATTTTCTCTCCACTAGCTTCAGAACAGGTTACTTTCATGAATGGTATCTTGACACTTGGTACATGGAGTATTGTTCTATTATTCATAGGTATGTGCGCTATCTATATAAAAAAGAGTTATTAAAACACAAAAATAATAGGAGCGGTGACAAAAATCTTGTCACCGTCTCCTATTTTTCACTTGGTTGAAGTTATTACTTGATGCAAGGCATCTTTTTTACTGAGAACATTGGTTATATATGTCCATGTTCAAAAATCATTTGGACTTCTTCAATGGTTTCCGCATCACTGAGTGCCATTACTTGGTCGATGTCTGAACAAAAAAAGGCTAAATCTTGTAGCACAGCTAACTGATGTTCTTTTTTTAAAGCCACTACAAATAAGAGTGTCGCGATTTTTGGTTCCTCTTTTGTTCCAAAGTCCACACCATCAGGTACTTGGACTAAATAGATCCCTTCTTCTACTACTTCTTCATCTTTGTCAGTCCCATGTGGCAAGGCTACGAAATTCCCGATATAGACACTCGCTTTTTCTTGTCTTTCGATCATTGATTGGATATATGCCGGTTTGATTCCCCCTTGTTGGGTCATCCACTGGCCGATCTCGGTCAACGCTTCTTTCCAATTTTGATAGGATTGATCGAGCAATATTTTTTCTGCTGGTAGCTGGATCATCTTTTCACCCTCATTTCTTTATTTCTTCAATCAGGATTTTCGCTAACAATTGATAAACGATTTCTTTATTTCCTGAGCGGAAGATCTCGGTGTTCAAATCGTTCATGATGATTGCTCCACTGATCTTTCCTAAAAGAATCCCGTCTTTTTCTTGGATTGGCGAAGGCGCCAGTATAACTAACATACGGGACAAATCGACTGGCTGTCTATCCATCCCGTCAATTGTCAACGGTTGTTTCAAATTGAAAATACAAAAGATCGGTTTAGAAACCAATGAGCTGGATGTATGGAATAACCCCATATTTGTATGAGGAATTCCGATAGGTGCTTGTTCATATCGCTTAAGCAGTCGGCGATGAACCACCTCTTCATCTGTTACTAGTCCTTCAGGAAAATAAGGAAATAAACTGCGAATCGTTTCAGAGACCGTATTAGGATTATCTAGTTCTTGAATAAAGAAACGATCAAGTAATTGATTGATTTGCTCCATGAAATGCATCGTTTCCTCATAAGTATCTTCTAGCATCCACTCGTTATTGCTGTTATACGTATTCTTTTGCCTTTTTTTCTTCTCAATATGCGAAAAAGCTTCTTTTAGCTGCTTGACTTCATCTTCTAGCAGTAGCGGGGAGACTAAAATATATTTTCCATCATATCCTGGTAGAATAGATGTAGAAATAACAATATCATATTCTTCTTGTAAATCAATTTTTTTCAAATCAGCGATCCGATAGAAATGAATCTGTTGAATGAAAGGAAAATACCGTTTCAAACGCAGTTCCAACATGCTAGTAGAAGCTAAGCCGCTTGGTGAGAATCCTGCGATACTGATATCGCTTTCTTTCGGGCTTCTTTCCAATGAATTTGCAAAATGAAGGACCATATATGCGATCTCTTCTTCTGATAATTTCTTTTCTTGAAAAATCCGCTCTACTGCTTTGCGGATTGCATTGGCAATTTCCTCATATTGAACCATGATTTTTTCTAAAATCGGATTAGTCAGTGTCTCTTCTTGTAAAACGGCTCTTGAAAACACACCAGACAAATGGGTCAAAAGCATTTTGTACAAGGTTTCATCTTCATAAAAATGGACATTCGTCTCTTCACTTACTTCTTGAATCAGTTGTTTTACTAAATAAGCAAGCTGTGTATCGAACGTTTCTTCAAAGAAATTCTGATCAAATGAGTTCGTGAAGTCATTTAATAATCCTGCAAAAAAGACGATCTCATTTACTGGGTAAAGTTGTTTTGTCTCAGAAGCAATCCGTGAGAATAATCGTTTAGCGGTCTGAAGCAATTCTTTGTTTGCCAGACCATTATACGTCTCATTTGTCAGTAAATGATTTTTCGTTACACGATCCATCGTCAATGTCAGCATCAAAACCAAATGTTCAAGTTTTCTATCACTTAGATTAGTCTTTTTTTGGATCAATTCTTCCCCGACTACTTGGCGTGCAAGAGACAGATGTTGCGGATCAACGAATCGAAAAAAGTAATTCAGCGATGAATCAAAAGGAATACTATGAAAAAGTTCATATTCATTGATTTCTAATTCTAATACATTCGCTGTTAGAAGCCGACGGTATTTTTCCGGTCCTACGATCTCATATCCTTGGTTCCGAATGATTTCCAAAGGCAGTTGGCGGATACTTTCTTCCAACTGTTTGATATCTGCATAAAAAGTAGTATTACTGATGCGGTATAATTCCATAAAATGAGCAAGACTCAACGGTTCTGTCGTTAGTAACAACTCGGCTAAAATTGCGTGTTGGCGTTTAGCAGTAGGCAAATCATCGCTTTTCCCCTCTGTATTTTCTTTTAATTGCTCCATTACTTCTTCCGATGCCTCAATGACAAACGAACCTCTTGCTACTTTTTTCAACGAAGCATTTACCGATTTCAATGAGACTTCAAGATTATCTAATTCGCGGTAAATGGTCCGCTTGCTGACTTTCAATAAATTCATCATTTTTTGGATAGTCACAGGTGAGGGACTGCTGAGAAATTCTGCTAATAATTGTTTTTCTCTGGGCGATAAGTACATCTTATTTTTCTCCCTTCACAAGTTTTTCGTATTCATTCGTAGCTACCCAATGTTCCACTAGGACTAGCTGAGGGATCTTTTCTTTTAGCTGTTCATTTACAGCTAGTTCTCTTTGGGCGATATAAATCGTTTCTTCTTGGATTTTGAGCTGTTCGATTGGTTCCTTTAAGATAACAAACTGTTTTTTCTCTTTTTTTGCTAATTGACTTAAAATCGCCATGCCCATGGTTTGTGAACCACGTCTATTATTTTTATACAAAAACACAACGTTGACGGGCGACTTTTTCTGTTCTATTACTTCTACTCTCTCTTTTTTTTCTTTCCAATTTGGTTCGTGGATTGCTTTTTTTATTCGTGACAGCAAGATATCTGTTTCCAAAAAGTGATTCAATACGAAAATTTGACTTTGAGGTACTTTTTCTCTTGCAAGATCCGCTAATTCATGTTGGACGATAACAAGCTGATTTACTTGATTGTTCAATTCATAGACAGAGCTGTATCCAACAGCGAGATCAATTTTTTCCGCTGCTAATTTTTTCTTCAGCAGGGCAGCTCCCATAGCGCTTGATCCCATGCCCGAGTCACACGCAAAAACGACAGAATGAATGGTAGATAGTTCCAAAATTTCTCCCCTTTCTTTGACCGTGTTGTCTCCTTCTTCTTTTTTCGGTAATTTCAATAGCAGCGTTGCACAAATGAAGGTCACAAATGTACTGATTGCTATCCCTATACTTACCCCAGCTAGTTGCGGATAAGGCGTATTGGCAAAAATCACGAGTAGTGACCCGGGCGATACAGGAGTAGCTAATCCCGCATCTAACCATTGGAATATCAACGTGCCACTTGCTCCACCAACCATTACAGCTAAAAATAGATACGGTCGCAGCAAGACAAATGGAAAATAGATTTCGTGAATCCCGCCAATCGCATGGATCATCAATGCTCCACTCGCATTTACTTTTTCCTGTTTTTCTGCAAAACAAAGGATAGCAAGTAAGATCCCTAAACCAGGTCCCGGATTTGCCTCCATCAAAAACAGGTAAGAGTACCCGACTGTTTGTGAGAATTCGATTCCTAAAGGTGTCAACACACCATGGTTGATTGCATTATTAAAAAATAGTACTTTTAGAGGTTCTAGGATCAAACTGACAAGCGGCAACAGATTCATTTTGACTAGCCAAGACACGACGGAGACAAGCAACAGGTGGAAACTATTTAAAGCTGGCTCAATAAAAACGATTCCAATTATACAAATAATACTACCAATCAGCCCTACTAGTAAGTTGCTGACAAGCATTTCATAACCACCTTTGAATTTCGCATGAAATCTAGAAACAAATTGTTCATACGAGATGCCGGCAAGCGGCCCTATAATCATCGCTCCTACGATTTGCGGGGCATCGGAACGAGCAATCAACCCTAAAGAAGCGATTGCGCCCGCGACTGCTCCTTTTTGTCCCCCTACCGATTTTCCGCCTGAATAGCTGATCAAGATTGGTAAAAGCAGTTGAATCATCCAGTGGCATACCTCTTCCAACGTGGCGTGCAAATCGCCAGACACACCTTTCATTACTAATGACAAGATTCCCCAAGCAATAAACAGACTTAGGTTTGGCATGATCATCTCATTCAAGTGGTGTCCGGCTTTTCTCAGTTGTTTCGTAAACACTCGACTGTTGCTGTTTGCTTTCCATTTGTATTCCATCTTTTTCACCATACTTCTATTTATTGATAGACGGATTTTATGTAGAAAAAGCAGCAAACGAAAACCGTCTGCCGCTTTCAGCTATCTGGGAACTATTTGCCTGGTTCAGACGCAATGATTGCTAGTTCACCTTGGACCGTCCACTCAGAAACGCCACTTGGAATGATACAGCTTGTTCCTTTTTCTAATGGATATGTTTTTCCGTCAACAACAAGGTCTCCTGCTCCTTCAATCACTGTCATCAACGTATAAGGGGCTTGTTTTTTGAAAGATGCGATTCCTTTAATATCCCACTCATATACATTGAAAAACTCAGTTTCTAAATAAGTGACGATCGATGAATTCCCTTTTCGAACTTCTTTGATTTGTAGTTCTGGTGTTTTGGCAGGGACAGTTGTTACATCGATCGATTGTTGGATATGCAGCTCTCTTGTTTGTCCTTGCGCATCTTTTCTGTCGTAGTCATACACGCGATAGGTCGTATCGGAGCTTTGTTGTGTTTCTAAAATCATGATCCCTTTACCAATAGCATGGATCGTTCCGCTTGGTACATAAAAGAAATCACCTTTTTTAACTGGTACTTTCTTCAAAAGATCATCCCAGCGCCCATTTTTGATCATCTCAGCTAGTTCTTCTCTTGTCTTTGCATGATGACCGTAGATGATTTCTGCACCAGGTTCAGCATCGATGATATACCAGCACTCAGTTTTTCCTAATTCACCTTCATGTTTCATCCCATAGGCATCATCTGGATGTACTTGTACAGATAGATCATCTTCTGCATCTAAGATCTTGATCAATAATGGAAACACTGGTTCTGAAGGATGGCCAAACAATTCCTTGTGTTCTGACCATAGTTCATCTAATCTTTTCCCTTTGAATTCGCCATTTTCTACTACACTGACACCATGAGGATGCGCACTGATCGCCCAATCTTCTCCGATTTTATCGTTAGGGATATCAAAACCGAAGACTGAACGTAAGCGGCTTCCTCCCCAAATTTTTTCTTGAAAAACTGGTTTTAAAAACATAGGTTCTTGCATAATTCAAACTCCTCTCATTTTTCATAGCTATTATAGCATTATTTCTGTAATACCGCTTTCTCTTTCAAAAAATTTTCAACAATTTCATCTCGACATATGAGATACTCCGCACGATGATCGACAGGATGTACGCGATTAGACAAAAATATCAACGCTTCTTGTGTTTTTATATCAATCAAGAAAAACGTACCTGTATAACCAGTATGAAAAAGAATCGCATGACCGTCTCCTACATCTTTTTTTAAATCCCACCCTAGAGAACGATAGCCATTTCTTTCTGGAGTTTGATCTTGTAGCAAAGAATCAATCGTTTCTTCTTTTAAAAACCGACCATTACTGATTTTTCCCTTGTTCAAATACATTTGGACAAAAGTAATGCTGTCGTTCAAATCGATAAAGAGCCCAGCATTTCCTGCATGTTCAGCTAAAACTCTTGCTTTCGGATCATGAGTTTGTCCACGCAAAACCTCACCCGAAGGCAGTTGTTCTGTGGGAACGATTTTTTTGGAAGGAAAAGGAAGAAATAAGCTGTTCATCATTTCTAATGGTTCCAATACTTGTTCTTGAAAGATTTCCACTGCAGTTTCTTGGTAAATTTTTTCCAGCATCAATCCAAGAAGAATCGTTCCGGCATCTGTATATTTTACTTCTTTTCCTAGTTGCTCACCTGGTTCTAGCTTCAAATAAGCGGCAATCAATTCTTCCTGAGATAGCTCATCTCTGTTTGGTATCCATGTTTTGATATCAGAAGTATGTGTCAGTAAATGACGCAAAGTGATTGTCTGATTTTCGAATTCAGAAAGATATTTATGCAGTGGTTGATCGAGTTCTATTTTTCCATCCTCTAATAGACGCAAAACTAATGAAGTGGTTGCAACGACTTTCGTCAGTGATGCTGCATCAAACAACAGATCTTCTGTCATCGGCTGTTTTTCAGGAACGACTTGGGCAAAGCCAGCTGTAAATGATTCTACTTGATTTTCTTTGATGAAGGCGGCTGCTACACCTGGATAAAATCCTTCTTCCATTTTTTTCAAAATAAGCTGTTTCGTTTGTGGGTACATCTTTTTCTCCTGCTTTTCTGTCAGATTCTTACAGTCCAAGCTTAAAGCTTAATCTATGAGGAATCAACCTTTTTACACAAAAAAACTGCGCGGAAAACCACGCAGTTTCATTCGGTATACTGTTTGCTCTTTCTATCTCTAGAACAAGTGATAGTATGACCGTTCATAAAATGACGAGACATGCGACAATCGTTAAGAAAGAAAAAGTTAAGCGTCGCATCGAATGTCAGTTTTATTCTTTTCTTTTGGCTCACTGACGAACCACCATTCGATTCCTATGGCATCATAGATTGTGAGTACTGTATGCTTTTTGTCCAAGAAGAA
Source organism: Enterococcus sp. E5-162 (assembly GCF_035725965.1). Classification (NCBI taxonomy): domain Bacteria; kingdom Bacillati; phylum Bacillota; class Bacilli; order Lactobacillales; family Enterococcaceae; genus Enterococcus; species Enterococcus sp. E5-162. The sequence goes on from NZ_JAPRFV010000004.1 coordinate 111,323, forward strand.
ATCGACTGATAATTGCTGCAAGTGAGCAATCAGTCCTTCCATGCTTTCAGTATCAATCATGAATTTCAGAAAATCAAGTCCAATCACTTCATCTGTAGGCAAATCGATGGCACCACCACTTGCTTCTGTCAATCCAACATGGAAGTCTCCTTCATTCAATACATGGATGCCCTCTTCTTCATTATGTACCTTCAAACCAAGGACACGATTAAGAAATTGGCGTTCTTTTGCTAAATCAGTAACATTTAAATGGATTTTTTCAAAATAAGATCCTGCTGATAGTTTACTGAATTTTTCTTCAGATTTTCTTAACAACGCTTCTTGATCCATCGTCTCTGGAACTTCTCTTTGGTCATTCTTATTCTCTTCATGGTAAATTTCTAATTCATTCTCTTCTGGGTCTACGAGTAAAATCCCCATACGTCCATGATCTTCTAAAGCTTCTTTGATTGGATAATTCATTTTACGAATACGGCAAAGAATATCTGCCAGTTCTTCTGTGCTAGGGATAATCAATGAGAAACGGTTCAGCTTTTTGATCTTCCCCATGTGATCATTCGCTCTAGGACTTTCTTCCAGCAGCAACATTTCACTTCCAGCTTCTTCTGTTCCTAAAATGGCTAATTCGTTTTCTTCTCTTTTCAAATCAAAGCCAACAACGTTCTTGTAAAAATCAATCATTTTATCTCGGTCTTTCACCCGAATGGCTACACTTTTTAAATAGGTGGCAGCCCCCAATTGAAAATCTCTCATATTTCTTGCTCCCCTCTACGTCAAGCTTTATTTTAACGATGGATTCTTCTTCTTTCAAGCAATAACTTTGTTTTTGTTAAAAAAAGTGTGAGAAACTTCGCATTTTACTTGTTTTTTGTAAATAAATGAGTAAAAAACCACATGAAACTCATTTTCTTGAAATGTGCTTCATGCGGTAAAGAAAAATAATAAATTTGTACGTTTCTATGAAGCTTCTTCTTCAGAAAACTGACTGTTATAAAGATCTGCATAGAATCCGTCTTTTTCCATCAATGTATCGTGGTTTCCAGTTTCTACGATCGAACCATGATTCATCACAATAATGTTGTCTGCATCGCGTATTGTAGACAAGCGGTGAGCGACAACAAAACTTGTTCGGTTTTCCAATAGGCGGTTCATCGCTTTTTGAATCAGTATTTCTGTTCGTGTATCTACACTAGATGTTGCTTCATCAAGGATCAGGACATCCGGATTTGCTAAGAATGCCCGCGCAATAGTGATCAGCTGACGTTGCCCTTGCGAAATATTGCTTGCATCCTCGTTTAATACAGTGTTATATCCTTCTGGCAATTTACGAACAAAATCATCTACGTGAGCGGCTTTAGCAGCTTCAATGACTTGTTCATCTGTTGCATCGTCGTTCCCATATTTGATATTGTCATAGATACTTCCTGTAAACAGCCACGTATCTTGCAGTACCATTGAAAACTGTGCGCGCAATTCATCACGTGAAAGGTCACGGGTATCTACACCATCGTAACGAATACTGCCTCCAGAAACATCGTAGAACCGTTCAAGAAGGTTGATCAGTGTCGTCTTTCCTGCACCGGTTGGCCCTACAATAGCGACCATCTCACCAGGTTTGACATCCAAGTTGAAATCAGTCATTAGCAAGTTATCTGGTGTGTAGCCGAATTGAACATTTTCAAAACGAACTTTGTATGGTGTATCTTTTTCTTCTGGAAGGCCAGATTTTTCATTGGACATCTCTTCTTCATCCAACACTTCAAATACCCGTTCGGCTGAAGCAACCGTTGATTGGATAGTGTTCATCAAACTTGCAAGTTGAGTGATTGGTTGAGAGAACTGTGTCGTATATTGCAAGAATGCTTGAACATCCCCTAATGTCATGTTCCCATTTGCAACTTTTACTCCGCCTAGTACAGCGACGAACACATAGCCTAGATTTTTAACGAAATTCATCAACGGCATGATGATTGCCGAAATAAATTGAGCTTTCCAACCAGCGGCATACAGATTCTGATTTTCTTTTTCAAATACTTCCTGATCTTTTTCAGTATGATTGAATGTTTTAACGATCGTATGACCACCATATGTTTCTTCTACTTGGTTATTCAATAAACCTAAACTTTTTTGCTGATCTGCGAAAAACACTTGTGATCTTGACGCAACGACCATAACGATGATCAAGCTTAAAGGGATCATCAATAACGCGACTAACGTTAATTGCCAGCTGATTGAAAGCATCATCACGATGACCCCGATCAATGTGACTGCACTAGTTACAAATTGAGTCAAATTTTGTTGCAGCGTGCTTGCGATGTTATCCATATCATTGATTGCTCGAGACATGATATCGCCATTTGTATGTGTATCATAATAGGAAATCGGTACACGATTCATTTTGGCTTCCAAGTCATGACGCAACTCATAAACTGTCCGCTGTGAAACACGTGTCATAATAAACTGCTGTAAAAAGTTGAATACAGCTGAGATCAAATACATCACGATTACTGTTGCAATGATTTGCGCAATTTTATCAAAATCTATCGGAAATTTTGTTACTTGTTGCCCTTGTTGCATCTGTTGCGCGCCAGCCATTACACCTTTGAATATTTCTGTAGTTGCTTTCCCCAAAACTTTTGGTGTTTGGATTTGGAAAATCACGGCTGCTATTGCTAGTACAAATACAGCGATGATTGCAACCATACGTTTAGACATATAGCCAAACAATCGGCGTACTGTTCCCCAGAAATTTTTAGGCTTTTCCCCTTTTACACCGAGATTCCTGCCAGGTCCGCCGTGTCCTGGACCGCCTGCTGGTCCGTGAGAGGGACGTGTGTTTGTTTTACTCATGCTAAGTCCTCCTCTCTTAGTTGTGAATGAACGATTTCTTGATAAGTTTCATTTGTTGCCAATAGTTCTTCATGTGTTCCCTTGCCAACTAGTTTTCCTTCATCTAGCACAAGGATCATATCTGCATCCATTACTGTACTTACTCGTTGAGCAACTAAAACCGTGATACTTTCTTTCATATTCGTTTTCAATGCTTGGCGAAGATTGGCATCCGTTTTGAAATCCAATGCTGAGAAGGAATCATCAAACACATAAATGTCTGCTGTTTTGACTAATGCTCGTGCAATTGCTAGACGCTGTCTTTGTCCGCCGGAGAAGTTTCCTCCTCCTTGTTCCACATGGCTATCTAATCCATCTTCCATCTCTGAAACAAAATCTTTAGCTTGTGCGATTTCTAACGCTTTCCAAATCATTTCATCTGTTGCATCCGGCTTACCATACTGCATATTGTCTCGGATCGTTCCAGAGAAAAGAACTGCTTTTTGAGGAACAAAGCCCATTAGCTCCCGCAAATTATATTGAGTCATTTCACTGATGTCCGTTCCGTTTATTTGGATCGAACCAGATTCGATGTCATATAATCGGGGGATCAAATTGACTAAGGTCGTTTTACCTGAACCAGTTCCTCCTATGATTGCGACGATTTCGCCTGACTTAGCTTGAAAATCAATATCTTCCAATGCAAGTTTTTCTGCTCCATGATATCGATAATTGACATGATTGAAGGCCAATGTTGCTTCTTTTCCAGCAAAAGAAACGGTTTTAGGATTTTCAGGGTCATGGATACCGATTTTTTCATCCAACACCTCATTGATACGATCAGCTGAAGCTTGTGCACGAGGTACCATGATAAAAATAGCGGAAAGCATCATAAAGCTGATCAAGATCTGCATCGCATAAGTCATAAATGCAATCAGATTACCGACTTCCAAGGTCATATCTGCTATGTAGTGTCCACCAAACCAAGTGATTGCTACGTTTGTACCGCTCATGATCAATGTCATCATCGGCATCATCAATGCGACAATCGTATTAACTTTGATTGCTGTATTTGTATAATCTTTATTCGCTAAATCAAAACGATTTTCTTCAAAGCGTGTCTTATCGAATGCGCGGATGACTCTGACACCTGTCAACCCTTCTCGAAATACCAAGTTCAAACGGTCAGTTTTCTTTTGCATGCTTTTGAATAATGGAACAGCAAAATACATGATTCCACCAATCAAAATAATCATTACTGGGATGACGACTAAGAAGATTTTTGTCAACTGATGATCTTTTTGATAAGCAAGTATGCTTGCGCCAATCAGCGTGATTGGTGCATTGATCATCATACGTAAAAACATTTGTGTGACCATTTGGATTTGAGTCACATCATTGGTTGTTCTTGTGATCAAAGAGGCCGTTCCATATTTGTCAAACGCATCTTTTGTCAGGCTCTCTGATTTTTTATAGACATCCGTACGCAATTGCTTACCCAGTTTCTGTGATTCTCGAGTAGCAAAAAATGTATTTGCAATAGCAGCTAAGATACTGATCAAAGAAAAACCGATCATCACAAAACCTGTATGCCAAATATAATCGACATCTCCTTGCGCTACCCCTTTATCAATGATATTGGAGGTAAGTGTCGGCAAATATAAATCTGCCAGTACTTGGATCACCATGAAAACTGCAGCTGCAATTGCTGAAGTCAAGGAGATCCGTTTTACGATTTTTAGCATCTAGTTCCCTTCTTTCTATTTATATACTCCGTTTTTCAGCCAAGAAAGTTTCAAATTGAATTCACTGATTGCTTGCTCTACTGAGTAATCTTCAGATGTTGAAAATAAGCGATACGAATGCGCAATTGTTGTAAATACAGTATTCATCACTAATTGGATCAGTAATTCCAATTCATGATCATTTTTTACTTTCAGCTTCGTCCGATCAATCAATTCAAGCAACTCTTTTGCATCTTGTTTGTGTTCTTTATGTGGATCGTGAGGCGATTTTTGGCGACTCGTATGAGGAGCGACTTTTCTTGAGGCACGGTAATCCATGTTCATAAACAAGTTACGATAAAAAGAAGCATTCTCACCTTCCAAAATCTCATAAATCATTTTAGAAAAATAGGATTCGAATCCTTTGAATAGATCACCATCGGATTCTTTCATTAGTTGCAACATATCTTTAGAGCTGTCACGTCTCATTGTCTCAAAGTAATAAAAATAAAGATCCTCTTTATCTTCAAAATACTGATAGAAACTGCCTCTAGGGATATCCGCTAATTTGACGATATTAGCAATCGAGGCTTCTTTCAAAGGTACTCTAGAAAACTCGATTCTCGCCGCTTCAATTAACCTTTTTTGTTTTTCTTTCGGCAAATGGAAAAATGTCTGTGTCGGCATATGGATCCTCCTTTCTTCTAAGATGACACATTGTCATATGACGCTATGTCATTATAACACCTCCCACCTGTTTCGCAAGACATTTGCATAGTTTTTTTTCATTATTATCCGATACATTAAAAAAGTGATAAGAGGAATCCTTCCATTTGAATTAATGAGAGCTGCCCATTAAAATAGCCACATACTAAACAAAGGATGAGATAAATGGCCCAATCAATTAGTGTCCAAGACTTCAATAAATTGCCGCTCGATGCTGACAGCATCGTTTTAGATACAAGAAATACTTTAGATTACACAAAAAAACACTTAAGCCACTCGCTTTCTATCCCCGCTGCTATCTTGCCAAGACAATTAAAAAATCTAGATCCAAAAAAACTTTATTATATTCTAAGCTATACAGGCAGACGATCAGAAGCATTAGCCGATCAACTTACTGCTAGCGGATTTCGTGCTGTTTATATCATTGGTGGGATGGAAGCTCTTCAGTCAAGCGTTGCTTGAACATTGCTTGTTAGATTCAAAAGAGGCTGTGACAAAAATCGTGTCACAACCTCTTTTATATCCTGTCTTTTTTAGTTATTTATTCTTCAACCTTATCAATATGACTTGATAGCCTTTTCTTTTTCGAGTAAACTGATTTTGTTAGTCATAGTTATAACAATCATAGCAATAAAAGGAGAAGGTAAGCATATGGCATCTGTTTTAGTAGTCAAAGGTCATCCCCTAACTGCAGAAGAATCACGTACAGTTAAGGCGTTGACGTCTTTTTTAACAAGTTATAAAGAAACTCATCCAGATGATGAAGTGACTGTTTTGGAACTTTATCGCGATGATATTCCAGAAATCGATGAAGAATTATTATCAGGTTGGGAAGCATTACGTGCTGGTGCAGAATTCACTTCCTTATCAGAAAGTCAACAACAAAAAATCGCTCGTTTCAATGAATTGACAGAGCAGTTCCTTGCTGCTGATAAAATCGTTATCGCAAACGCCTTATGGAATCTAAATATCCCAACAAAATTAAAAGCTTGGTTCGATACTGTCAATGTAGCTGGAAAAACGTTCCGCTATACAGAAAACGGGCCAGAAGGATTAGTGACAGGTAAAAAAGCGCTGCACATCCAATCTAACGGCGGTGTATACAACGGACAAGACTTTGCCTCTCAATATGTAAAAGGTATTTTGAACTTTGTAGGCATCAATCAAGTAGATCAACTATTCATCGAAGGAATCGATTATGACCCTGACCGTGCAGATGAGTTGATGCAAAATGCATTAGATAAAGCTGCTGCTTTAGGTAAATCATTTTAAAATTGAGGTAAATGTATATAAAAGAGACAGAGGGAAAAATCTTCAAAGCAACATTTGTGCTTTGGAAATTTTCCTCTGTCTCTTTTTGTTATTCTTTCTGCTTTTTCAACGGATTTTCTTCATAAAGAGAAGAAATCGTTGTGTACCATTCAAAAACATGAGTAATCACTACTTTAGCTGCTGCATAAACAGGAATCCCTAAGATCACACCAACGATCCCAAACAATTTCCCTGACGTCAGCAGAACTAATAAGATCGTTACTGGATGGATTGCTAACTGATTTCCCAATACTAACGGAGAGATCAAGCGTCCTTCTATTGTCTGTTCTACTGCAAAAACGATTAGTACCTTGATGATCATGAATGGACCTGCCACAATAGCTAAAAAGATGGCTGGAATCATTGCTAAAAATGAACCTAAGTATGGGATCAGATTTAAGAACCCTGCAATGATCCCCAACGTGACAGCATATTCTAGACCAATGATTGCAAAACCAATCATAAACATGATTGCCACAGCAAAAGCCACAGTTAGTTGCCCTCTTATATATGAAGAAACTTGACTATTCATTTCACTCAGCACATTCAACGTCGGTTTTTGCATGCGCGTTGGTAAAAACTTGACGAAATAAGGGGCTAATCGCTTACCATCTTTCAATAAATAAAATAAGATAAACGGCATCGTCAGCAAAGCTACTAAAATAGTCGCTACCGCACCAACAAAACTCCCAAGACTCTGAACTGTACTCTTAGATATGTCTTGGATCATATCACCTGCTGAATTCATGAACTTATCACCTGCTGTTTCTAACTGTTCACGAAATTGGTTGAACAGCGGGTCTCTCAAGATCTCGGTCAATTTGTTATCGATCGTATCAACGTATTGAGGAAAGTTACTGATAAAGCTGACTGTTTGTTCCTGGATCTTAGGTATGATCACTACGCTTCCCCATACGATTAATGCAACGACCAAAACAAACAGCCCAATGATACTATAGAGCCTTGGTACTTTTCGCTTCTCAAAGTAATCAACTACCGGATTCATCAAGTAATACAAGATGCCTGCCAGAATAATAGGTAGTCCTACGATTGCTAAAAATTGCCAGATCGGTGCAAACAAATAAGAAACTTTTGTAAATAAAAAGACGATCAGCAATATTAACAATACAACAAGTAAAGCTGTGACCACTTGATTATTTAAAAACCAGCGCCAAAACCAAGACACCGGTCTGTTCTTCTTATTTTTCCCTTCCATAAGTCCTCCTGTTAGTTATAAATAATTTGGCTTCCCAAACCAATAGCAGGCAGTTCATGCGGATGGAGATAGATTCCGTTTGCAATTTGTCCTTCTTCTGGACAGGTATCAAAAATCAATGATACGTGAGCTACCGTCTCTAAATTTCCATTGGCCATCGGACCGACATAATCGATCGTATACGACTGATCATCAAAAGTAATCGTTCCGCCTGCTTTCAAAGAAAAAGGTTCGTCTTTCGACACCTCTTGAATCACCGAATATTTTCGCAAGGCAGCTGTTGCTGTTTTATCGAACAAAATCAGCATCGGTTCTTCCTTGTTTATTGCTTCTGTTCCAATTTCTGTAATCGTTGCCTGAATCATCGCACTCTCTCCTTTACTTGCTTTCAAAAACAGTATAACACATTCTCATTCTTTAGCCGTGGGGAATAATTATGTGATAGAATAAAAACGAAAACTATTTCATTACCATTAGGAGGAATCAGCTCATATGATCGAAAAGATAATTTTAGGAACCTATACACGCCGCGAAAGCAAAGGAATCTATACGATCGATCTTGATACAGAAAAAGAAGAATTATCCAGTCTTTCATTGGCTGTTGAAGAGAACAGCCCTACTTACCTAGCAAAAAGCAAAGCTGGCAATCTTTACACGGTTACCAGTGTAGACGGATTAGGTGGTGCCGGTGCGTACGACAAGGATTTTCATTTTTTGAATGCGGTAACAGAGTCTGGGGCTCCTTTATGTTATGTAGCGGTTGATGAAACACGGCAATTGCTCTATGGGGCCAACTACCATAAAGGCGAAGTAAATGTCTATCACCTATTAGGAGATGGCGAGCTGAAAGCAGCGGATTCAGTATTCCATCAAGAAGCGACAGGCCCTCATAAAAACCAAGATCATGCGCATGTCCATTATACGGATCTGACTCCTGACCAACGATTAGTCGTGTGTGATCTTGGTACAGATCGTGTGTATACTTATGATGTGTCCGAAAACGGCAAATTGAATCTTGTAACTACCTTCACTGCAGAACCAGGAACAGGCCCTCGCCATCTCGTCTTTCATCCGAATGGACAATTCGCCTATTTATTTGGTGAATTAGACAGCACAGTCCGAGTGCTTTCTTATGATAAAGAAACAGGTGATTTTGAAGAATTACAGAAAATATCGACCTTGCCAGAAGAATTCGACGGTGAAAATGGAGGGGCTGCTATTCGCATTTCCAATGATGGCAAGTTCCTTTACGCTTCTAATCGGGGACACAACTCGATTGCCGTATTCGCAGTTTCCGAAGATGGTTCTCACATCCAAAATAAACAAATCATCTCAACAGAAGGCGATTTCCCTCGCGATTTCGCACTAGATCCAAGCAATGGTTTTGTCGTATGTGCTAATCAGAATACCGATAATCTGACATTATACCGCCGTCATCCTGAAACAGGATTACTGGAATTATTGCAAAAAGATGTCTATGCACCAGAATGTGTCTGTGTTTATTTTGATCGTTAGCAAGAAAAGGAGAATAAAATGAATCAGCAAGACGTATTAGACAGGTTGCGGGAAGAACTGAATATTCCTTTCTTTGATGGGAAAATCGAAGATAAAGAGTATAGCGAAGAGGAATATCAGAAACTCAAAGCCGATTTACAGAACTACTTTGAACAATATGTACGGAATGTAGAAAACTAATCAACCTTCCATACTATCTGAAAAGGACATCAGCGCAAGACTTTTTCGTCTGTTCTGATGTCCTTTTCTATAAATAAAAAAACCGCCGAGTTGGTTAGACTCTGCGGAAAAGGAGTATTTACTCAATTTTGAGTAAGTACAAGGTTGTTGGTTATAGGTATGTTCTTATCATAAAGGATTTTGTTCACTCTATCATAAAGACAATATTACATTTATATTAGATAACTCTAGTTTTTATTGTCATCAAATTTTTCTTTTATTTTTTCAATAACAAATTAGTCATTTTTTGGATGGCAGCTGTCAATTGGTCAGTCGCTTGGTCTTGTTTTGCTTCAGATGTATTGAATAAATCTTTATCTACCCCTGACTCAAGATCAATACTTTGAATCATCTCTTCACAGCCTGCTACATATGAAAGATAAGCTTTTTCAAAATTTTTATGAATGCCCATTGCTTTTGCTGGTGGGCGCAATGTACTGACTTTCTTAAGCATTGCCCGATATTTTTTTGTTCCTTCTTCAAATAACTGGACGGTCTCTTCAAGAGTCGATCTGTCCAGTTCACTTGTTTTTCCTTCATCGATTGCGTTTCTGATCACTTCATATTTCGGATGCATTCCTTCTCCGATTGCTTCGGTTTCCTTGACGATTTGATCGATGGACTGCACATAATAGCCAATATTCGGTAACATATTTGTTTTCCTACTTTCTCCATTGTTGTTATTATTTATTCTACTTGTTTTTATCCTCAAATGACAAGTACTTGAAAAAATTTAATGGTTTCTATACAGCTCGCCATTCTTATTCGTGCTCAAAGAAACCATCTGCTAAACTATATTGTTTCCCTGCGACAATGTCATATTGGATCAATTGATATTCGTCGTAAATCTCTTGTTGCAAGCGATTGAATTGCGCTTCTTTATACCACTGTCCGTTTTGATAGTATAGTTCTCGTTCAAACGCCGGAAGTTCTTGTTCTAATGATAAAAGCAGCTGATAAAAACCATTCGTTGTCTGATTCGTCTGTTCCATTAGATTCGCTGCAAAATAAAAAGGACTGGTTATTGCATCTTGAGTCGTTTTCTTTTCTAATTTTCCTTTACTGTCAAACATCAAGAATTGTGTTTCATGCAACGTTTGTTTATCATTTTTGGCTTGGATGGTATCTGAATAGATCCCTGGCAGATGATCCCCCCAAAAAACAACTAGAGTCCTTCTAGAAAGATTCTTCAGTTCTTCCGTGAATTGCTTCAGAGCCGTGCTGCTATAGGAAATATCTTGCAGATAATTCTCTAAGTCAAGCGTCCCACTTCCATCTGAAATCTCTGCAGAATAGCCCAGTCTATCATACTTTCCATTGTAAGGCATATGTGTCTGCATCGTGACTAAATGAATGAACTGAGGTGTTTTTTCTTCCTTGAGAAGTGTCATTACTTCTTTGTAAGCTGACTCATCAGAAATATATGGATTATTCTCTATCGTATCCGTGTAGGTCATCGTACGCTCGCTGATGAACTGGTCAAATCCTAATGTCTGATAAACATCCTCTCTTTTATACATCGAAGTATTGTATGGATGGATCGCTGTCGTCTGGTATGATTGTGCGTTTAACGCTGAAACGATAGAAGGAAGCTGATCCATTTTTGGCACTAGCATCGTGTAAGGAGTGGTGAGTTGCGCATTAAACAACGCCATAGAAAAACCAGTCAATGCTTCGAATTCGATATTTGCTGTTCCACCGCCATAGTTTTGAGAAAGCATATTGCCACTATATGTTTGATCAGCTACTTCATAATAATCTGCCAATGGCTCACCAGATACTTCTATGCCGTTTAATCGACTAGGATCTGAGAAACTTTCACTCATTACGAACACGATGTTCGGCGACTCTTCCTCTACAGCTTTATTTTTTTCATCGGCTATCTTCTGGTATTTTTCAGTGATTTCTTTGATCTTTGCTTTCGAATATCCTTCAGGTTCATCCATTGGTTCTACCTTCAGATTGTACAAAAACCCACCGATAAAACCAGTGTTATAGTAGTTCATTTTCTGGCTGTAAGGTATCCATAGTGCCGTTTTATTATATGCTTTTCGCAACAAATTATCGGGATTGTTGAAATTACTGATATACCCTAGCAGTCCAATTGCCACAAGCAGTGTCGTTAATCGGATCAATTGGAATCGCCTTCCTTTTTTCAGGCTTCGAAACATGTACCAGCAGAACAATCCTAGCACGGTTCCTGCGGCAGCTAAGATCACTGTAAACAGCATAGTGCCGGTCATATCTTTCAGCAATCCGATTTCAGTGATCATCTTCAAATCGTCTGGATAAATCGGTTCTTGCCGATAACTCATTTTCATATAATTTGCAAAACCTAATACACCGATGGCTACGACATACGTAAGGGAACCTAAAGGGACAGATCCTGCTAGTGCAATCAGAAAAATAAGAATAATCAGCAAGACGAAACAGGCTAAGAAGAATTTTTCCGTATGCCAAGAAAAAGCAAATTTCAACGCAAGGTCTACGGATAGATCATTTTGACACCACTGCAAAAATAAATTACTAAAAACAACAAGAAAAAAGATACTGATGATCGCTACTGTTCCTTTTAAAATCTTTTTCTGTTTGGTTGAAAGTCTGCTTATATATCTTTTCAAATGCTTGCTCCTTCATTTCTATCAACAAAAGAATGTTGTTTCTCTTATTTTAGTTGTACGAAATTCGAAAGTAAAGAACGAAAAGAAGAATTAATGAAATCCAAATATTCTCTTTCTTTATGACCTTTCTGGTTTCTTTAATAAGCGGACTTTTCGTACTCCAGAAATTTTTTCTAGCTGTTGTTTCACTTGATTGAGCTGTTCAAAATCAGTACTGTCTATGTCAATCAATATGTAGACATGCTCATTCTTATGATTACGCGATATATCTGCGATCACTAGCTCGTTCTTATTCAGCAGAGAAAATATCTCTGCTAATATATTGGTTTTCTTTTGATAAAATATAGTGAATCGAAACGGCGCTTGGAAAAACATTCGTGCGGATGGATAATTGACCGCTTCTCTAACCGTACCGAACAAAAGATAATCTTTTAAGGCTTCAACTGCCAAACGTCCGCTGTCTGCCAAAGCTTCCTGAGTCGATCCCCCTAGATGAGGCAACATAAGTATACGGTCATTTTCTAAGAACTCTTCTTCTGGGAAATCAGTCACGTATTTGGCCAGATGTTGTTTTTCCAATGCTTGCATAACAGCATATTTATCAACGATTTCACTTCTTCCTACATTGATAAGTACAGCATCTTTTTTCATTTTTTCTATATTCGCCTGATTGATCAATCCTTTTGTATCTTCTGTCAACGGCAGCATGACTACGATGTAATCCGAGGTAGAAAGAACTGTTTCTAAATCTGCTTGCCGAACATAATCCAACTGGGCATCGCGGATAGAATAACCCAAGACATCCATCCCTAAGCCATAGCAACTTAGCGCTACTTTTGTGCCTATCGCGCCAAGACCAAGAAGACCGATGGTTTTGCCTTGCAATTCTCGTCCCACATAAGTACTTCTTTTGTTTTCTGCCTGTTCTAAAATATTAGGACCTGTTAGTGTTTGTACCATACGACTTGCTTCGATTATCGGACGGGAAGATAAGAGCAAACAGCACAAAACAAGCTCTTTTACTGCATTAGCATTTACGCCTGGTGTATTCATGACGATCGTCCCGTTTTCAGAAGCTTTTTCAACGTTGATCGTGTTCACCCCAACACCAGCTCTTGAAATTGCTAGCAAATCTGGTGTAAGCCATTCATCTTTCACTTTCGTACTACGAATGACTATTCCTTCGGCTGGCAAATCATCTATTATTTTGAAATATTCCCCTTGTAACTTTTCTATCTCTTGTTCTGGAATAGCATCAATCAAATGAACGTGATACATAAAACCCCCTCCTTACTAACAAGTATCTCGAAATTACTGCAATTAGACAACTGTTTACCATTTGACTTCCTAGAAGCGAAAATAGCAGCTAGAGCAGAGTAGGCTTAGCGATAAAAATAAGGCCATGGCAAGTTACTGCCATAAGCCTTATTTTTGAGAGCAAAATATTGTGGGTGAGATTTCTTGATAAATGGTGTTCAGTTAGCTAACATTGATAATAAGACAAAATTTCAAAAAAGTTGAAAAGCAAATTTCGTCAATCTCTTCTTTTTTCTTAAAACTAAGCGGCTTTTTCACAACCTCTTTTTATCTAATAACAACGGTTTCCAACTCAACTAATTTTGCCCATGTTTCAATTTGATCTGTTGTTAGATTTAGCGAGACAACGGTATGATGACCGCCACCTGCCTGAATCCATGAATGGACACCTTCATGGAAATTCGGTTTAGTTTTCCATAGCACACGTGCAACAGGCAAATTAGGTGCTTCAGTTGTGGGTTCAAAGGCTTCTACTTCATTGATCAGCAGTTTATAATGCGTACCGAAGTCTGCCATCGATACGACTACCCCTTCTCCTGCTTTCCCATCAAATACAAGACGCGCCGGATCTTCTCTATCTCCCATTGATAAAGGAGAAACAACGATTCTTGGTTTCGTCGCAGCAAGCGTCGGATCTACTTCCATCATATGGGATTCCAAGATTGCTTCTTGGCCACTAGCTAGCTCGTAAGTATAATCTTCCATGAATCCTGTATCTTTTCCTCGAGCCATGATTTTCAGCAACCGATCAATCGCTGCAGTTTTCCAGTCGCCTTCCCCAGCAAAACCGTATCCTTCTGCCATCAAACGTTGTACAGCTAGTCCAGGCAGTTGTTTCATTCCATAAAGGTCTTCAAAATTAGTCGTAAAAGCGTTATAGCCTCCTTCTTCTAAGAAACGGCGAATACCGATTTCCTGCTGAGCTTGTACTTTTACATGTTCTTCCCATGTCTTTTCTTCATAATCACCATAGTCGAAGGTATACAATTCCTTGTACTCTTCAAATAATTGTTCGACTTCTTCGTCTGATACGCGATCGATTACTTGTACAAGATCTCCGATACCAAAATAATCAACAGTCCAACCAAATTGAATCTGTGCTTCCACTTTGTCTCCTTCTGTGACACCCACGTTTCTCATGTTGTCACCAAAACGAGCCACTTTTATTCCAAAACTTTCATTATAGGCTACTGCAACATCCATCCAATCAGCAATCTCTTTTTGAATCTCAGGTCGTTTCCAGTAGCCAACGACGATTTTATTTTGTTTATTTAATCGAGCATTGATGAACCCATATTCGCGGTCACCATGAGCGGATTGATTTAAATTCATGAAATCCATATCGATCGTTTTCCAAGGAATGCTTTCGTTATATTGCGTAGCTAAATGAAGCAATGGTTTTTGTAGAAGCTTTGTCCCACGGATCCACATTTTTGCTGGTGAGAAAGTATGCATCCAAGTGATCACACCTGCTACTTCTTCTCGATAATTGACCTCTTTCATGATTTTTGTGATCGTGTCAGCGGTAACTGCTAATTCTTGAAGGCGGATAGGATAAGGCAATTGGCCGTTTTCATTCAATTCATCAACCATTTCTTGTGCATGTTTCTTTACTTCTCGCAGTGCTTCTTCCCCATATAAATGCTGTGATCCTACAACAAACCAAAATTCTTTTTCTCCAATATTCAACATAATTAGCCACTCCTTTTATTTGTGTTGTCCGTAATACGCATTTTTTCCGTGTTTTCGTAAATAATGTTTATCTAAAATCCGTTGAGGCAGCTCTTCTGAAAATGAATTAAGCTGTCTGGTAAATAAATTCATCTTGCATACTTCATCTAGTACGACTGCGTTCATTACTGCACTTTGCGCATCTTTCCCCCAAGTAAATGGACCGTGTCCGTGTAAAAGTACCCCTGGAATTGCTAAGGGATCAATTTTGCGTTCTTTGAATGTTTCTATGATAACTTTTCCTGTTTCATATTCGTACCCGCTGTCGATTTCCTGTTGTGTCAAAAATCGAGCACAAGGTACCGATCCATAAAAAGTATCTGCATGCGTCGTCCCCATCGCAGGAACATCCAATCCTGCTTGTGCCCAGATCGTCGCCCATGTCGAGTGAGTATGGACGATTCCTCCAATTTGAGGAAATGAACGATATAAAACAGCATGAGTAGGCGTATCCGAAGAGGGATTGAGTTTACCTTCAATGATATGATTGTCCAAGTCCACAACGACCATGTCGTCTGCTGTCATCTCTTCATAACTGACCCCGCTAGGTTTGATAACGAAATATCGTGTTTCAGGATCAAAAGCGCTCACATTTCCCCATGTATATTTGACAAGTCCGTGTTTAGGCAAGTCAAGATTTGCTTGGTATACTTCTTCTTTCAGTTGTTCCAGCATTTTCTATCACTCCTTTTTCTTGCAATTGATGAATCGCTGTTTTTTCAATGTCGATCCCCTCACGGTAACGACTCATAAATATCTGATAGCCTGCTATTTCTTCTGCTGAAGGTGTGATGGTGATTCCTTGGTCTTGTCCAAACACGTCTTCTGCCAAGAAGTTTTCTAAAGATTTCCCATGCTGATCTATCATATAGGCTGCTAATAACGCGATCCCCCACGCTCCACCTTCTCCGGCTGTGTCCATCACTGTAACTGGTGCCTCCATAGCAGATGCTAGAATCCGCTGTCCAGCTTCTGGTGTTTTAAAAACCCCCCCATGCCCCACTAAACGATCAATTTGGACATCCTCAGATTTCAATATATCCATTCCGATTCTCATTGCGCCAAAAGCACTGGCTAAATGGATTCGCATGAAATTCGCTAAATCAAAACGGCTACCTGGTGTACGTACAAATAATGGCCTTCCTTCATTTACTCCTGTAATGTTTTCACCGGAAAAATAACCATAAGAAAGTAATCCCCCGCAATCCGTATCGCCTTCTAGCGCTTTATTGAATAATACCGTGAATAATTTATCTCTGCTTATCTCCATACCCAAAGAATTGGTAAATTCTTCAAAAATACTGACCCAAGCATTGATATCCGAAGAGCAGTTATTCGTATGAACCATGCCTACTAGTTCTCCTGAAGGTGTAGTGACCATGTCGATTTCCGGATGGACATTTTCTAGTTCTTTTTCTAATACGATCATAGCGAAGGCGGAAGTACCAGCCGAAATGTTCCCTGTGCGTTTGGCTACACTATTCGTAGCGACCATACCGGTTCCTGCATCTCCTTCTGGCGGACAAATCGGGATTCCTGGCTTCAGGTTTCCCGTAGGGTCAATCAGATAAGCCCCTGATTCGCTTAACTTGCCAGCTTCTTTTCCTGCTACTAGAACTTTAGGCAAAATGTGATCCAAATCAATCGCTACATGCTCTTTTTCGACTAACTGACCAAAAATATTTTTCATTTCTTGATGATAGGTTTTCGTTGAAGGATCGATAGGAAACGTGCCTGATGCATCTCCTACGCCTAGTACTTTCTCACCAGTAAGCTGCCAATGAACATATCCTGCAAGCGTTGTCAAAAAATTAATTTCTCTCACATGTTCTTCTTTATTCAAGATAGCTTGATACAAATGAGCGATACTCCATCTCTGCGGAATATTGTATTGGAATTTTTCCGTTAATATTCGTTCTGCTTCTTCAGTGATTGTATTCCGCCAAGTACGAAATGGTACTAGTAACTGTTCCTTGCTATCAAAAGCTAGATAACCGTGCATCATTGCACTGAACCCAATCGACCCGATCGTTGTAAGATTCTCGCCATAGATTTCGAATACTTCTGCTGCCATTTTTCGGTAACTGACGCGCAGTCCTTTCCAAATATCTTCTAATGAATAGGTCCAGATACCATTTTCTAGTTTGTTTTCCCACTCATAACTACCAGCGGCAATAGGAGTAAAAGATGAATCAATCAATACAGCTTTGATTCTAGTTGATCCAAACTCAATTCCTAAAGATGTACGACCATCTATGACATCTAACATACTTTGCGCATTTACTTCCTTCATAATGATTTAACTCCCTCCTTCTCGTCAAACCTGATCAAACCGTCTTTTTTAGTAGCGCTTACAATGATTATTGTATACTTTTGTACGTACATGTCAAGTGGTTATTTTCAAGAATATAATAAAAAACGCTTGTTTTGTACGTACATAAGTTATAGAATGAGATTGCTTACAAAATCTGATCAGCCGCCTTCTCGAAATTCTAGAAGGAGAGAATACGAAGCTGAACAGGAATTCGAACAAATCCAGCTGAATGTCAAACAAGAAAAGACAACCGTAACTTCTTGGCATACTTTGTTTTTAGAAAAGTATCGTTCGTTAGTTATTGCCGGTATTGGTGTAGCAGTATTCCAGCAATTTCAAGGAGCTAATGCTATTTTTTACTATATTCCGCTGATCGTAGAAAAAGCGACTGGGCATGCAGCGAGCGATGCATTGATGTGGCCGATCATCCAAGGAATCATTTTAGTTGCTGGTTCTTTGCTCTTTTTGGTTATTGCAGACAAGTTCAATCGGCGAACTTTATTGAAAATAGGCGGTAGCGTGATGGGACTTTCTTTCATCCTACCAGCTGTTTTAGGAACTGTACTGGATGCTCATACAAATTCGTTGTTAATTCTCTTGTTTTTATGTATTTATGTCGCATTTTATTCTTGCACATGGGCTCCACTGACATGGGTAATCGTAGGCGAAATATTCCCATTAGCTGTCCGCGGGCGAGCATCTGGCCTAGCCTCTTCTTTTAATTGGATTGGTTCTTTCCTAGTCAGCTTGCTTTTTCCTGTGATGACTGCTTCTATGTCTCAAGAAATCGTTTTCGGTATTTTTGGGATCATCTGCTTTTTAGGAGTTTTATTTATTCAAGAGATCGTACCGGAGACTCGTGGGAAATCTTTAGAGGAAATCGAACAAAGTGCATCTAAAAAAACTTATCCTAAACGTATTTCTATCCATCATTCTTAAAGTGGTCGTGACAGAAGTGGTCAGCTTCAAGAAATAAGAAGGAACCGCTTAGTTTCGAGTCACAAGGACCAAGTTCAAAAAATAGTTTCTCATGTTTGATGATTTTTGTCACAGCCCCAAATTGATATAAAAAATAAGAGGCGGTAAAAACCCGTCTCTTATTTTTCGTTTTCTTTTACTGTTTCCCGTTCAACTAGTACAGGCTCATAAAGAATATTCGGCTGTACCTGTCCTTTTTCAATCGTTGTGACGATCCACCGTGCGGCATCTTGTCCCAACTTTTCTTTTGGATGAGTCAATGTTGTCAATTTTTTATTTCCTAAATGGCTTAAAGAAGAATCGTCTGTTCCTACGATCGATAGGTCATCTGGAATATGATAGCCATTTTCTGTCAACTTATCTAGCAATAAACTAGCTATTTGATCGTTATAGCAAATGATGCCATCTAAAGCTTGTTCTTCTTTCAACCGTTGTACTGTTTTTTCAGCAATTGTTTCTCGTGTTTCCGTGGTGAAAGTAATGATATCTTTTGTCAAAAATCGCACATTATACTGTTCACACGCGCTGATAAAACCTTTCATCCTGTATTTTCCTTGAAGATCGTCGATTTTTGTGATGAACAACAGACGTTGATGTCCTTTTTTTATCAAATATTCTGCTGCCATAAAACCGACTTTCACATCATCTAAACAAATATAAGAGGCATTTAACTCTTCATAAGCAGCATTGATCATCACCATCGGAATGCCTTTTTCTCTCAAAGCAACATAAAGTGCTAAGTTTGGGTTATACTGATTACTTTTCGTAGGCTCAACGATTAAACCATCTACTCCATAAGCAATCATTTTCTTCAAACACTCTTTCTCCAATTCGTGATCGTTATTCGTACTGGCTAAAAGCAATGAATACCCAGATTCTCGTAATTCGTTTTCGATTCCTCGGATAATCGACGGAAAAATATAATCAGAGAGATATGTGGTGATGACACCGATCGTTTTTGTTCTGTTCAATGGTGTTTTTTCTTTCTTATAGCTGTCATCTACATATGTGCCCGATCCTTTTTCTTTACGCAGATAGCCCTCATTTACCAACACAGCGATTGCTTGCCGAATCGTATGTCTGCTGACGGCATATATTTCTTGCAGCTTGAATTCTGAAGGAATGGTTGTATTTACTTCGTATTCCTCATGAAGGATCTTTTGTTTTATCTCATCTGCAATGTCTTGATATTTTGCCATTTACCTTGCCCCTTTTTATTTGTACGTACATATATCATAACGAGTCTGCAAGGTTTATTCAAGCAAAAATCAAGGTTTCTTGTTCTCATAAGTCATACGGTACAGGTTCACCAAATTCTGGAAATCCTTGCTCATTCCACGTAAAGCATTGCGCGTTCGCGTGCCGATTGGGATTGTCTAATGGATCCCCTTTTTGGTTCTTCTCTGGTCGAGCATGATAAATCAAAATATCAAAGCATCCATCTTCTGAAAGCGTAAACGAGTTGTGACCAGGCCCAAATTGCTTATTTTTTTCAGAAGAAACGAATACTGGCTCCGATAATTTATGCCATGATTCATTTAATAAAAGATTCTTGTGCTCATCAGCCCACAGCAGACCCATGGCATAGTTTTCATCCGTTGCACTACCAGAATACGTAATGAATATTTTCCCATTACGAGTAAGGACTGCTGGACCTTCATTTACTGAAAAACCCCGTTTTTCCCATTCATACTCAGGTATAGAAAGGAGGAGTTGCTCTCCCTTTAACGTCCAAGGATTAGCCATTTCGGATAGATAAAGATTAGAATTCCCAGCAATTTCAGGATCTTGTTGAGCCCACACGTAATATAGCTTTCCCTGAGAAGAGAAAGTTGTTCCATCTAAACTGAAAGTTTCCCTTTTCGTTTTTATTTGTCCCTTTTCTATCCAATCTGTATTCATTGGATCCATATGCTGATTTTCAAGTACGAACATGCGGTGATGATGGGATTCATCACGTATGGTTTTATGATTGCTTGCAGCAAAGTAAATGTACCATTTTCCATTGATATAATGGACTTCAGGTGCCCAGATCAATTCACTCATCGGTCCTTCTTCATGAGCCTGCCATACAATCAGGCTTTCAGCATGTTCTAATTCATTCAGTGACTTTGCCCTTCTTAATTCAATCACTTGGTAGCCGGGAACCGATCCTGTAAAATAATAATAACCATCTGTATGTTTATATACCCAAGGATCTGCCCGTTGCTGAACGATAGGATTATTATAAAGTGTCTTCATCATAACAAATTTCCTCACATTTTCTTTATTCTAATTACATTCCAAGAGTATTTTTCTATCCCTACATTTAACTCGTCATGTTTTTCTATTGAAAAATAGTTTATTTCAGGTTTTATCTTTTCTGGTTCTTCACGTGTATTTTTGTCCAATAGATCACTACTGGTCAATGTGTAGTGCTCTCCTTGATCTAGCAAATTAAAATCATGTTCAATCGTTACATTTTGTTGTTCATTAGTGCGATTAATCAAGAAAATAGTCAGTTGATTGCCGTTATCTACGACCACACTGTCTACATAAGGAACTTTTTTTATCTTTTCACAATCATAAACAGGGCAAATGATTTGTTGTTCCAATACTTGACCTTTAGCATATTTCGATAAGTGTTGCATCACATAGTAAGTTGGATTCTTCCATGCTTGGCCTTTAGCATCTGTTAGTATTAAAGGTATTGTGTTTACTAACAATGATTGACAACTAATCTTTACGCGATCTGCATGTCGTAAAATAGCCAATCCTAATGAACCAAATAATAATGTATCCTCCATAGTAAAGTAACACCAATCAATGGGACTACCGATTTCAAAATCCCTGTGTCTTTTTTCCGGTTGGGCATGTACGTTCCATTCATCGAACGCTAGATACATTGTTTTCTCACTTCTCAAATATCCTTTTACATAATCACAAGTAGCAACGATCTCTTCAATTTGACGATCGAATCGATAAGCTTTTGCCAGGTATGTCGCTGTATCATCACGCTCATTTTTAGGAGGTTTAGTCAAGTCTTCTTCATCATACTTGTCAATATAGTTATGCAAAGCTAAATAATCTACGTTCTCATATGCTTCTTCTAATGCGATACGATCCCATTCAGGGTACGATGGTAAACGTGGCGTAGAGCTTCCAACTAAGATTGTTTCAATTGAATCATCTACTAACTTCATGACTTTCGAGGCTTCATTTGCTAACCTACCATATTCATAAGCACTCTTAGCACCCACTTGCCATGGCCCATCTAGCTCATTCCCTAAACACCATAATTTAACGCCAAAAGGTTTTTTTTGCCCGTTTTTTATTCTCAAATCACTCCAGTAGGTTCCTTTTGGAAAATTACAATATTCTACTAAATTTTTTGCTTCATCGATTCCTTTTGTTCCTAAATTCACTGTGAATATCGGTTCCGCTTGTACATGACTGATCCATTTAAAAAATTCGTGGATTCCAAAAGAATTTGGTTCTATACCTCGCCATGCTAAATCAATCTTTTTTGGTCGCCGTTCTTTCCTACCTATAGTATCCAACCAATCATAACCAGATGTAAAGTTCCCTCCAGGATAGCGAATGACACCTAATTCCAATTCCTTTACATAAGAGAGGACATCTTGTCTAAACCCGTCACCATCAGCTGTTTCATGGCTCGGTTCATAAATCCCTGTATAGACGACACTTCCCATATGTTCAACAAATGAGCCAAACAGCCGAGAACTGATCTCTCCTACTGTAAAATCCTCTCTGATTTTTACTTTTATTTCTTCGTCCAACAGCTTTCCCTACCTTTCATTTCCTATAGTCAAGATAATAGATACAAGTTTCCAAACGCCACCAGCAAAGATAAAAATAAACGGAGGAAAAAGAAATATGAGTAGTACAAAACCTAATAACAAAGCGCAACAAAGAATATTTCTCAAAAAATCAAAAAATACTTTCCATGTACTTTGTTCAAAAATTTGTAGAAACGAAGTATCTTTATTTTCAGAAATCACATATACCCAGGATAAAAGAAACATGGAATAAATAAGTGAAACTACATATCCACTAATTGAAAGTCCGATTGTCTGTTCTTCTAATAATTGATTAACAAGAAAATAAATAACGGTCGTTAACATACTAAGGAACAAGTTCTTACCAAAATGTTGCTTCATTCCTTGAAAGAAAAAATAAATGATGTGTCCTGATTCCTTACCTTTCCATTGCGCCATTACATAAAAAACAGCACATGTAGCAGGCACGATAGTAATAACCGGCAAACACACGATTACCCAGAGAATTCCTAATAAGATGTAATCAGAAACCACAATCAACTGTCCATAAAATTTTGTCTCAACTATTTTCATCTTCCTCACTCTTTCATTCCAGACATAGCTGTTCCTTGAACAAAATATTTCTGTGCAAAAATATAAACCACTAGTAATGGCAACATTGAAATAACCGTTCCAGCCATTACAGGTCCATAGAAAGAAATGTTCTGCCCCGTAAATAAAGCTAGCCCTGCTGGTAAAGTTCTCATTTTTGAACTACTTGTCAATATCAATGGATAAAGCAAGTCATTCCAACTATTCATCAGCGTGAAAATCCCTAATGATAAAAGAGTAGGTTTGCTCAATGGCAACATGATTTTCAAAAAAATATTAAACTCACTTAGTCCATCAATGCGTGCTGCCTCTTCCAAAGAATCTGGTAAAGTGATAAAAAAGGAGCGCATCATGAAGATACCAAATGCAGTTGTCATACGAGGAATGATTAAACCTGCATAAGTATCAAGCATGCCAAGCAAATTGACTTCAATAAATAGAGGAATCATGAAGACTTGGAATGGGATCATCATTGTCAGTAAAACGAAATAGAACAAAACTGATTTCCCTTTGAAACGCATACGAGCAAATGCGTACCCCGCAAGAGAATCAAAGAATACAGAAGTAATCACTGTCCCTCCAGCAAAAATTACTGTATTTTTGATGTAATCTAATAAAGGGATCGTTGTCCAAACCTTAATATAGTTATCTAGGGTATAGCTGTCTGCAAATATTCTAGGCGGAAATGAGATAATGTCTTTTTCGTGTTTAAAAGAAGAAATAATCAGCCACAAAAAAGGAAAAGCAATAACAAACAATATAATTAGCATACTAATCGTTCGAATGATTTTTTTACCACTAACTGCTTTCCTCTTATTCACAGTAACTGTAATCGAGCTTTCTGGTGCCATACAGAGTTCCCTCCTATTTCATTTGTTTTTCTTTCCGTGACATGTACACATTAGTGGAGATAGCTATAGTTGCAACAATGATAAACAAAACCGAAGACAATGCTGATGCATAGCCCAATTCATAAGGTGCTGTAAATCCTCGACTGTAAATATATTGAACAGCTGTTTCTGTCTTAAATTGTGGGCCACCAGCGGTTGCAACATATACTTGGTCAAACACTTGCATCGAACCAATCAGATTCGTTAAAACACAAAAACCTAAGGAGGGAACGATCTGAGGTAGTGTAATGTTAAAAAACTGCTGCCGATTTGTTGCACCATCCATTTGAGCAGATTCATACAAAGAGGGAGAGATTCCCTGAATAGCAGTCAAGAGAATCGTCATAGTAACACCAAAATTCTTCCAAACAGTCATGATGGCTACAGTTGGCATGGCAAGAGTTGGATCGCGAAAAAATTGAGGAATCGGCAAGCCGACTTGTGAAAACAAGTAAGGAATCGCCCCTACATTCGGATCAAGTAACATAGAAAAAATAATCGCAATTGACGTCAATGAACAAATAACTGGAATGTAAAACGTTGAACGACAAAACCGATTGAATCTGGTATTTTTAGATAATGCTACTGCTGCTAATAAACCAACAATAATTTGTGTTGGCGTTTCAAGTACGGTAAAATATAAAGAATGAATCAACGAATTAACTGCTCGTTCATCACTAAATATACGTGTGAAATTTTCAAAACTTACAAAATTTCTTGATGTAAAGAAAATATTCAAATCTGTAAAACTAATAGCAAATGTTCCTAAAAGCGGTATGACAGTAAATAATAATAAAACTAAAAAAGATGGAGTCAAAAACAAATACGCAGCACGTTCAGGGCGATTCCAATATTTGGTGAATCCGTTCATATAGTCCACCTCATCTTTCATTTTGATAAAATATACGAGCTTGGTTTAATCGAATCTGAATAAGATATCCGAACGATCGCTGTGATTTCTGCAATAACACCTATCTGCAAACACTACGTCGATCATTCAGATATCTGTATCTTGTTAACAGTCTATCCTATATAAAGGTCTGTACTATTTTTGCAATAATTGATTGATGGCATCATCTGCATCGTTCATGAGTTTCTCAGGGTCTTCTCCCGCTAATAATTTTTCAATCAATGGGTTGATGATATCGTTATTAATCGCAGAGATTTGGGTAAAACCTGGTAAATATGGCTCTGCATAGTCCATTTGTTTCGATAATTCAGAAACAATAGGATCATTTTTGACTTCTTCATCTTTTGCTACTGAATCCAAGTAGGCAGGAAACCCATTTTCGATACTCCATTTTTTACCAATTTCAGTTGTATTCCAATATTTCAAAAACTCATAGATAGCTTCTTTTTTATTATTATCTGTACTTGCCGGAATGGCATATCCTACGCCATCTAAAATAGCTGTTTTTTTGTCCGAGTCACTCCCTTGTGGTAAGGTAGTCACATTATAATCAATCTCGTTTGCTTTCAATCCGTTATTTAACCATGGCCCATTGATTTCAATGGCTAGTTGACCAGCATTCATTAAATTGTCCATTTCGGCGCCAGAAATCGATTCTGGGCCAGTCTTGTCTACATGAATCATTTTTTGGATCGCTTTTAACGTTTTAAGGTTCTCAGGAGAGGCAAATTCAGACTTAGTATAATCATCGTTCACTAATTTACCGCCATTTGCTAACATCCAGTTATATAATGGTGCAGTTCCATCCTTATTGAAGACAAAACCTGATACATTTTTACTACTATCAGTTAATTGTGGTGCCATTTCTGTCAATTCTTCCCAAGTAGTAGGTGGTTGTTCAGTGTCTAAACCAGCTTGTTTAAACAAATCATTATTCCAATACATATACATTCCTTGTACCTGCATGGGGACAAAATACTGTTCACCTTCTACTTGACCTAATTCAACAGCCGTTTCTTTAAAATCAGATTTATCTACTCCATCATATTCCCAGAAATCGTCTAATGGTTGTACCGCTCCGTTTTCTACATACTGTGCAAAATCTGGATAATTTAATGCAATAAAGTCAGGTGCCTTTTTAGAAGAAATCGCTGTAGGAAGTTTTTCATTCAAATTGGCCCAAGTCATGATATCCATTTCAATTTTGATGTTTTTATCATTTGTTTTATTAAATTCATTAACGATTTCTTGCAATATTTCCCCATCAGATGCAGTAAACCCATTCCAAAAAGTCAAAGTCACTTCTTTATCAGAATCAGATTCTGCTGAACTTCCGCCACCACAAGCACCTAAAATACCTGTTGCAACTACCAATAAAGAGCCAATTAACCATTTTTTACCTTTCATTTTTTGTTCCTCCTTCATCTGATAAATAACATCTGACTACATTCCAAGATAGCGGTTTCAACAAACAATTGATTTTCCCATCTTCAGCTTTTACATTCGTTGAATGACTTGGTTTTACTTGTTCACTTTTAGGAAGATTGGTTGCTTTCGTATCAAACCCACTCATTTCAGAAAAATCAATCACTCCTGCTACTGATAATTCAGACAAGCGAACAGTTAGATTCATTTCTTCTTCTCCACGGTTAACTGCAAATATGACAAGTTCTTTGTCATTTATTACTGCTACACTTTCTAAATACGGCACTTCTTCAAAATCTTCCGTCGCATAGTTTGCTGAATGAATTTGTGGGCTTAACACCTCTCCTTGTCCATACATAGCAGCTTGCATAAATGGATAATAAATCGTCTGTCTCCAAGCTTCTCCGTTTGTTTCTGTCCTGATTGGTGCAATAACATTTACCAATTGAGCAAGACAAGCTATCTTTACTCTGTCTGCATGTTTCAATAAAGTGATTAATAGACAGCCTAATAGTAATGCATCTTCAAAATTATAGTTATCTTCTAGTAAAGGAGGAGCAATCTGCCAAGGCGCTGCTTGCTCATCTTGTTCCGCTGAATGATACCAAATATTCCATTCATCAAAGGACAGGTTGATCTGCTTCTTACTATGTTTCTTCGCCTTGATTGTATCGCACATCGCTGTCACTTCAGAAATGAACCGATCCATGTCCAAGGAACGTGCAAGATAATGAGAAAGATCATTTTTTTGGTTGCCATAATATTGATGAAGAGACAAATAATCTATTTGATCATATGCTTGATCAAGGACTGTTAACTCCCAATCACCAAATGTAGGCATTTGCCGATTAGAACTTCCGCATAAAACCACCTCAATTGAATCATCTACGAGTTTCATCGCCTTAGCCGTTTCCGCTGCTAACCGTCCATATTCTTCTGCTGTTTTATGACCAATCTGCCAAGGACCGTCCATTTCATTCCCTAAACACCATGTCTTAATTCCAAAAGGGCTCTCTTGACCATTCGAACACCTTAAATCACTCCAATAAGTTCCTTTAGGAAAATTACAATATTCGACTAAATTACGAGCTGCATCTACCCCACGAGTACCCAGATTGACAGCCATATTGATTTCGGCCCCTACATGCTGACACCAGTTATAAAATTCATGAATCCCAACTTCATTCGTTTCAATTGTCCGCCAAGCTAAATCCAACCTTTTGGGTCTACTTGCTATGGGACCAATACTGTCTTCCCAACGAAATCCTGACACAAAATTTCCACCAGGATATCTAATCATGGGAATGTTCAATTCTTTTACTAAGTGAATGACGTCTTGGCGAAATCCACTTTCATTAGCTGATGGATGATCTGGCTGATAAATCCCTTCATATACCGCTCGTCCCATATGTTCAATAAATGAACTATACAACCGCGGATCAACTTTGCCTACACGCTTGACACTACTAATCAACATTGTGGCTTCCATAACTGACCTCCTTTAATTTATACATGAATAATACACCCCATTGAAAGCGTTGTCAATAATAAAAATGTTAAATCTATTTATTTTTATCCATTATAATTAATGTAAATATTAATCATGATTAAATCAAATAATTCAATATAGCTTTCATTAATAAATATGTTAATATAGAAGAAAAACCTTTTAAGCGGTGATATATATGCAACTACAAATAAACGAGGAATCCTTACCGGTATATGAAGCATTAGCTAGCAAGACAAGAATCAGGATCATTCAGTTGCTTTCCAAAAAGAAGATGAATGTCAAAGATTTGGCAAAAGAACTTGGAGTAAGCAGCGCGATCACGACGATGCACGTGAAAAAGTTAGAAGAAGCGAACATCATCAAAACAGAGAAAATAGGACAACAAAAAATTTCGAGCCTTCGTGTCGATAAAATAGATATCAGTTTCCCAGAAAAAATATTCAATGCTTTTGACACGAAAGAAACATCGATACCTATTGGTCACTATACGAATTATGCAATTGAACCGACATGTGGTTTAGCGACGATCCATGACTTTATCGGAAAAGTGGATGAACCACGCTATTTTGTGGATCCTCGAAGGATGGATGCTCGTATCCTCTGGTTTACCAGCGGGTTTGTCGAGTATCAGTCACCTAATTTTTTGAATGCAGAGGATACATTAGAAATGTTGGAAGTTTCTGTGGAAATTTCTTCTGAATTTCCTTTTTCAAATGACAATTGGCCTTCCGATATCACTTTCAGCCTAAATGGCGTAGAGCTAGGAACATGGACGAGCCCTGGAGATTTTGCTGATATCCGCGGGAAATATACGCCTGATTGGTATCCAGATAATCTTAATCAATACGGCTTGCTGAAGACGATCCGAATCACCAAACATTTGACAAATATGAATGGGGAACCTTTGTCAGACATCACGATCAATGACATCCCTAAAGATCAAGATACTTGGCATTTGCGAATCGAAGTGAAAGAAGATGCCGAACATGTAGGTGGCTGTACTTTATTTGGTAAAGGATTCGGTAATTACGACCAAGATATCAAATTAAAAGTTTACTACAGCTGATAGTTTTCTTTTCTATTTTATAAAGCAAAAACAGCCAATCCCTATGAAGGGACGGCTGTTTTTTTATTTTATTGTTATTTCCAAAAATCATCCAAAACAGAAATTGGCAAATGACGTTTATGCTGCGTCTTGTTCCACCACGCTTCGATTTTTTCTTGTGCTTGAGCGGGAACTTCTTTTCCTTCTAGATAATCATCGATTTCGTTATACGTAACACCTAGTGCGACTTCATCCGCAATCATTGGTTTTCCATCTTCAAGATCTGCAGTCGGAATTTTTGTGTATAGCTTTTCCGGTGCATTCAATGCTTGAAGCAATTGTTTCCCTTGCCGTTTGTTCAAACGGAACAATGGTAAGATATCGGCTCCTCCATCACCAAATTTCGTGAAAAAGCCAGTGATGTTTTCTGCAGCATGATCTGTCCCTAATACAGCTCCTGCTCTTTCTCCGGCTACGGCATATTGTGTAATCATTCGTTGTCGTGCTTTGATATTTCCTTTGTTAAAATCGCTGATTTCCACACCTGCTTCACTTAATACTTGTACTTGTGCATCAACAGCAGGTTTGATATTTACTCGCAGACTAACATCGGGCTGGATAAAGTCAAGAGCAGCTTTTGCATCTTCTTCATCTGCTTGTTCACCATAAGGAAGACGAACAGCGATAAATTGATAGCTTTCATCTTTCGTTTCTTCACGCATTTCTTCCATCGTTAGTTGCGCCAAACGACCTGCTAAAGTAGAATCTTGACCACCGCTAATACCTAATACAAAGGTTTTAAGAAACGGATATTTTTTCAAATAAGCTTTCATAAAATCAATACTTTTACGAATTTCTTCTGTTGGATCAATTGTTGGTTTGACACCTAATTCATGGATGATTTCTGTTTGCAGGCTCATTTATTCTCCTCCTATGCTTCTGTATGAAGTTCTGCTACACTTTTTTTCATTCGTTCCATCGTAGCCATTTTATGGTTCCAGCATTCAGTAGATAGATCGACCGGATATTTTTGCGGATTCAAGTCTCGTTTGTACTCTTCCCACAGTGAATCTAGATTTTCTTTTGTATATTCTTTGATTTCGTTTAGCACGGGTAGTTCGTATACTCTTTTTCCTTCGATAAAGATATCTTGTAAAACGGGGCGAGCGGTAAAATCCCGAACAGTTTTATTGATAAACGTATGCACTGGATGAAACATAAAGATAGCTTCTTCTTCTCGAGGATCCTCATCCCATAATGTGACATAGTCTCCTTCAGATTTCCCATCAGAGTTTCGAGTAATACGCCATACTTGTTTTTTTCCTGGAGTTGTCACTTTTTCCGCATTGCTTGATAACTTGATCGTATCCACCATATTTCCTTCGCTATCTTCGATTGATACTAGTTTGAATACTGCACCAAGGGCTGGCTGATCATAAGCGGTGATCAGTTTTGTTCCGACACCCCATACATCAATTTTAGCTTTTTGCATCTTTAAATTCAAAATCGTTGCTTCATCTAAGTCATTCGAAGCATAAATTTTTGCTTCCGTAAATCCAGCTGCATCTAATTGTTCCCGAACACGCTTAGATATATAGGCCATATCTCCACTGTCGATACGTACGCCTTGGAAGTTGATTTTATCACCTAATTCTTTTGCTACGCGGATTGCACTTGGCACACCTGATTTCAACGTATCATAAGTATCGACTAAGAACACACAGTCTTTATGGGTTTTAGCATACGCCATAAATGCTTCATAATCATTTCCATAAGATTGGACTAACGAATGCGCATGAGTCCCACTAGCTGGTATCCCAAATATCTTTCCAGCACGTACATTGCTTGTTGCATCTGCTCCGCCGATATATGCCGCTCTAGTTCCCCAAACTGCCGCATCCAATTCTTGCGCTCGTCTAGTCCCAAATTCCAAGAGCGGATCTTCTCCGATCACAGATTTGATGCGAGCTGCTTTTGTCGCGATCAACGTTTGGAAATTGACCATATTCAACAGTGCTGTTTCTACTAACTGACAATGTGCCAAAGGACCTTCCACTTGGATCAATGGTTCATTTGCAAAAACTAATTCACCTTCACGAGCAGAACGAACCGTTGCTTTAAATTCAAAATTTTGTAAATACTCCAAAAAACCCTCAGGATAGACTTCTAAGCCACGTAAGTAAGCAATATCGGAATCACTAAACGTCAGATTCTCTAAATAATTGACTAACCGTTCCAATCCTGCAAAAACCGCGTACCCGTGGCTAAAAGGCATTTCTCGAAAATAACATTCAAAAACAGCATGTAAATCAGCTCGACCTAATTCCCAGTATGTCTGCATCATATTGATTTGATATAGATCCGTATGCAGCGTCAAACTGTCGTCTGGGTAAGTATTATTCATGTTGTATTACTCCTCTTGGCAAGTTTTCATTTCCTACCCATTATAACAAAAAAAATTGATAGGAAAAGAAATCTTCATTATTTTCTGAAAAAGAGGTTGTGAAAAAGCTGTCCTGCATCAAGTAATAAGAACAGCCAAACAAAAATAGCTCCTCCTATTTTTCGTTTGGTTGGGCTTATTACCGCAGATGCAAGCTTTTGAGCACCGTTTATCCGGAAAAAAGGGCTGCGACAAGACTTTTGTCACAGCCCCTACTCTTAATTTTGCTACTTCTTATAAACCAGATTTCACTTAATATTCGATATGAATCACCTTCTGCGGAATTTCTTTCCTCTGCGATATACATAGAAACCACCGACTAAAAGAACCGCTGCTAGGGCCCCGATAATGATATACAACAAAGAATTTGTATTATTTTCTACAGTAAAAACCTCATGATTGACTGAGTTTGCTTGTTCTTTCGTAATCGTAAAGTCTTTTGTCAGCAACCACTTTTGCCCTGTCTCATCTTGTGCTTCGACTAAAAGTTGATAATCCCCCGATTCTAAAGGTTTCGTATTTCCAGCTTCCCCATGATAAATAGGCATAGCAAAAACTGATTCAGGAGCAATACCACCATTTTCGATTTTTCGTGTCATTATCGGTTCTTCCTGTCCTTTTGAATGAACAGTTGCTTCAACGGTCACTCCCTTGATATTGATTGGTTGAGGATTTTCTAGCACAGCAACCACACCAGCATTGTTGGTGATCACTTCGGAACGTACCTCATTCAACTTCAGATCCGGCACAACTTCCTTGTCATTTGCGCTCATCATCAACCCAACCACATAAGCGTATTCGCTAAAAAAAGGCTGATTACTTTCTTCTTTTTCAGCTGAAAAATCTTTTTTCACTTGGATCCCGCCTAATAAGATTCCATCAAAGGAAGTATCAGGTGCTTGTACTTCTAAAGTAACGACTCCTGCTTTATTCCCTGGGATCACTGCTTCTTTTGGATAATCGACCAATGTGCAGATGGGTTGCTGAACGATTGACTCCTCTGGTAATTCATTTTGTCCGTAGTCAATCACTATGTTTCCGTTTGTCTGAGCTGTATTGACATTGATAAAATACGTTTGCTCCTGATCAGAAAAATTATTGATCTGGATCTGTAATGTCTGTTTTGTTCCAGGTTCTACTCGTAAATCAAAGAATGAACGTCCTTCTCGCTGATTGTCCGGTAAAATAGGATGGACACTATAGTCTGCTCCATGATTTTCATCAGCAAAAACGACGATTCCAGGAAAAACTAGCTGTATTAATAAAGTTATCAAAACCAATACTAAATGTCGTCTCACTTTTCATCCCTCCATTTTATGTAAAAAGGATGGAGTTAGCTTATCCGCTCCATCCTTTTGCGGTTGTTTACAAGTAAAACAAATTATTTTACTTGAAATACTGCTGTTAGATCGAATCCACTGCTGTGTAAGTAACTGTACCAGTATACTCTCCAACCGGTGTATTCGCTTTGACTGTTAGTGTTGGCGCTTCTGATGTGAGCTCATTTATATGATCAAATGTACCGGAAACATAAGATATCGGAAGAGTTGTTGCAGATTCTAATACATTTTCTCCATTGATCGTAAGAGCAGAAGCAATATCATCTGTTAAGTTTGTTGCACTGACTGTCAATACCCAGTCTCCCGCAACTACAGCATTCTCCCAAGCTGCTGTCAGCTCTGTTGTATCTTCAACACCAGTGTATTCGCTGATCAATTCTAAAGCTTCTGTTTTGCTGGCTTCTAGCGGACGAAAATCGGAAGCTTGCAATGCGCCATCAAAAGTACCATTGACAGTTGTATTTGCGCTGATTTGCGCCACCGTATGTTCACCAAAATCGATATCAGGAACATCATCGAGTGTAAAAATCCCTGGGTAAGTTGGAAGATCATCCACTACTAAAAAGTCAGTAATCTCCACTCTAGTCGTTCCATCCATTGGTTCACCAAATTCTGCTGCCATGACTGTTGGTGCAAAACATGTAAATAACATCGCACTTGTACTTAAAACCCCTACTAATTTTTTCATTTTTTGTCCTCCTTTTTTTCTCATCAAAATTCTGCATTCACAAATCGCCAATAATGTTTCGAGTAGTAATGACCACTAGATGTCCCCTCAGGAAAAGTGAGTGTTGACTGCTCGCCAGGAATCGTATATGTAACGATTCCACGTTCTTTGTTTCCTGTTGACTGGATGATCGTACGATACTCTTTTCCTGCATCTTGGTGATCATATTCGAAAGCTTCCAATCCTTTGACAGCTTCTTCGTTCTTTCCGCTGAACATTCCTCTGCCTAATTGATAATCGGCAGTCAAAAGATGGCCATCTTTTTTACAACGGAAGTCTTCTGTTTTCAGTTGTAGTTGCCATTCTGTGCTCTCTTTTCGAGAATCAAGAAAGGTAATCGATAAATCGTTGCTCTCTCGATGGATTTGATTGTGTTCATCTGTATAGCGCGATACGAACAGTAAATCATCAATGTATAACATCCGTGGAAATTGTTCATTCAAAGGAACGATTTTCAGAGAAGTCGCACCCTCGGTCTGTCCGTGAACAGCAGAAGAACAGCTAAACATTCCTATGAATAATGCACTCCATAACGCTAGCGAAAATCTATTTTTCATGTTTTTCGCCTCCACGTATTTGATGACGATAGACTAAAATAACGCCGATAATCAACAGCGTCCCAACAAATGAAATCAATCCTGCCTTTGCTTCATTTGCCTCTGGAAAACTGCTTTTCTGTTTTTCTTCTCCCTTTTCAGTCTGCTTTCCTATCTCCCGTTCATTGATTTCTATGACTGCATGCGTTTCACCAGCTTGGGTAGCAGCATTCACCACTGGCATCGATAACGAGAACAGGAGTAGAAGAAGAACAGAAATCATCCAGTATCGGTTTTTTGATTTCATTGTTTTCTCCTTTCCACTTTTTTTCTAGTATCTAGCCAGCCATACGATCCCCCCCTTTCAAAGCTAGCTTCTTGCTATAACACATCTTCAATTTTCCACGTGATCGTTCCAGAATATACTCCTGTTCTATCTTGACTGTTTAGGCGCAGTAACAAGCCTTCTTCTTGTGAAAATTCATAAACCTTATCAATTTCCAGTGTTAAAGCAGAAAGTGCGATTTCTCCCATTTCATTTTTGAACACAAGATACCCTTCACTAATCGCATGTTGCATATCCACATGATTTAGTTCTTCAGCAGATACGGTTACTTTATATGAATCCGATGTATTCAATGTGTTTCTAGTAACAACACGCATCCTTTCTTCACGTGCTTGTGCTTGTCTGTTCATTGGCAATTGTGATCGAGCATACTTCCAGCTGTATTCTTCTGTCACGAATTCAAATCCCAGATAACCTTCCACCTGAAAACTCTCTTCCAAAATAAGCGGTTCATCAATACGATTATCAGTGAGCGTTACAGTAATCGTATTTTCATCTCGTTGAAAGACCCCCTCTAGATCTTTTATGTCGATCGTGAATGCTGCTGATCTAAGTGTTTGAAGTTCTTCTCGTGCATTGAGGAGCATTTGATTTTCGGTAAGAACTTCTCCATTGATCCACACACTATAATACAAACGGTCCAAATCACCGTCACCATAATCAAAAGCAAAACGAAATCGCTCTTTGAAATCAGTAAACGTAGTTTTCTCAGCCATTTGTCCATCTACCGTTCTTAGATTCGCTAATTCCGGTGGGGTATTGGGCTCACGCTGGATCGCATATTGAACGGCTTGTTCCACCTGTGTATCATAGTAACTGCCTGTTGGAGAAAGACTTCTTCCCCTGAAGGATACTCGTTCATAGACATCATGATCCTCATACCCAGGGAATTCTGCTTTTACTTTTGTTTTATAATTCAACTTCAATACTGTACCTACTTCTATCTCGATAGTTTCTATTGGATAAAAGCGTTGTAGAGAGTCATCATACATCGCATTTACTCGATGCTCTATGATCTCGTCATTATTACTTATAGTTTGATAAGTAAAATAAGGCTGATACTCACTTATCGGGACCATATCCGTAAATTTGAAAGGGTTCGATTTACTTTCTTCCAGATCAGAAGTTAAAATCGAGAGACCATTATCATTACTAGGAGTAAGGAATATACTACCGTCTCCCTCTTCGTTGTAAAAAGTAACCGTATGTTCCAACTCTGTATCCGCAGCAACTGTCTGACCACTCACATTTTCTGCTCCCCCTTGTCCTTGCATCGTTATCTCATGGACTAGTTCACCTTGAATATCAAAATTTGGCTCTGTCATAAACAATGTCGTGTAATTATCTTTAGTATAAGTTGCCGTCGCAGCAAATCCCCAATAAAGATTTTTTGATTGGAGATTGGAAAAATAGTCATTGATATTGATCTCGCCTGTTGTTGTTCCATATCCGCCGTCTCGTAAATCTGTCATCAAAAAGCGAAGGATCCCTGTTGGAGTAATGTTGACATCCAATTGCCACCAACTACCTGTCACAAAGGCATTATTTGTTTCAAAATCTTTTATAAGAGTTTTGGTAGCAGGACTATCGGAAGGAGCCACTGCAATATGTGCACCAGAAAGACCTTGATCTCCAAATTTATCTCGATTTCCTAATGGACCTGTAGATACTTGATTATCGAACTCAAGGACCATTGCATTTGCCATGTGCCGATCAATGTCAAATAGACCAATAGGATCTTTATGTTTATAGGCACCCAGTGCTTTTGCGTCATGGTTCATAACCACAGTGGGATCATATTTGTTGTGGATTCCTCGTCGGCTGTATAACAAACTCGTAGGATTCCCATCATGTAAGAAAAAGGAGATCCCTTCTGTGTCCGTATCAAAATACATATAGCTAGTGAACCGGATATCTCTTATCAAGTTTGAAAATCTGATCGTATTTTGACTCTTTGAAACCATATGTCCTCGATTATAAAGTGCAGTTAAAATATGATTTGGCGTCATCTGGATACTTTTGTTATTGTCCACAAAATTTGGAACATTTCGTACAATCGTTAAATAGTCAGGGATCGTAAACAAACTATTTAGCGGAATCGCATCATCGTAGGCCCCATTTAGAGTAGGATCTGACATATTAGGAGCTGCATAGACTCCGACTTCTTCCGCTTCTGCTTTTGATTCTTCTATTGAATCGTCTATTGGGATTTCTGCTGATTCTACTTCTTTAGAAATCTCTGGAGAAGGCTCACTTGTTTCTTGTGTTTCAGATGCTGTGATATTTTCTGGTAAAGTTACCACGACAGTATATTCTTCTTGGTCTCCGATCAAGACTTCTACTAATTCATCCTCTGTTTGTTTCATTAGCCTTGGCGTGATTTTTAGATGATATTGATTATACTCTTCTACTATGTGGCTTTTAAAAATGATTTCAATTCTCTCATTCTCCGAAGAAAAATCACCTGCGTAGTACCATTCCTCATCAACTGGTCCTACTTTTCCAAAGGTACGTTCGATTTCCTGAATGCTTTCTCTAAGTAATAATCCTTCGTGTTCAACTATTTCCAGCTTAAATTGCATTTGATATTCAGCTTCATCTTTTGCATGCTTCTCATATGTCATACTCCATTGTATCTGCTTCAGTTCCTCATCCATTTCGTAATCGATCACAATATTCGCATGTTCATCAGCTACTACTTTTTCAGACTCAGTCTTGGCAAAAGTGATCTGCGACAGTCCCGCAAGTTGCGATAAAAATAGGACAGCAACCATAAAAACTACACTGCCATAATGCGAGACAGTTTTCGTTTTTTTCATTTCCTCTCTTCCCCTTCTTGAATATTAGTGAGATTTTTTCAAAAAGCTCCGATATAGTCGTTCTCATCTTTTATCCGATAACTAAAATTTAACTTAATTAAAATAAGATTGCAAACACATTAGAAAGAGGGTGCTAAAAAATATAATAACAAAAAAAATACCGTAAACATCCATTAAATACATAATAAAAGGTAGCAATCAACTTAATAAAAAAACATTAATCTATAAACAATGGAAGTGTTTTCTC
Organism: Enterococcus sp. E5-162; assembly: GCF_035725965.1. Classification (NCBI taxonomy): domain Bacteria; kingdom Bacillati; phylum Bacillota; class Bacilli; order Lactobacillales; family Enterococcaceae; genus Enterococcus; species Enterococcus sp. E5-162. Next base: position 148,432 of record NZ_JAPRFV010000004.1, read on the forward strand.
AAATAAATTGTATTTATCGTTCAAATTTGAGACAATAAAAAGGAAATAAAACCAAAAAAATGAGAAAAATATAATTTAAGCGGATATAAAGAAAAATGAAGAGGTATCTAGAAATGATCTGGAGTTGAATAATAGTTTATAAAATATTTGTATTTTTAATTAATTAAAGAAATAAGCAATCAAAAAGGAGGTCCTATGTTTTTCAATATTGTGTTTACCCAGAAAGAACGCCGCAAGTTAGCAATTTTTCATCTATTGGAGGAGCAACATGAATTAACTATCAAAGAAATCAGTAAAAAACTTGATTTATCTTCTAGTGTCGTAAAAAATATATTGAATGAAATGGAGAATGAATTTGATGACTTTTGCTTTTCTGGATTCAAATTATTGTCAAAAAACAAGATCAACCAGAACCTGCCAACTGATTTAAACTATGATTATTATTATTCCTATCTTATCCAGCAGAGCCTCCCTTATCGCGCAATCAAATCTTCTCTTTTCTATCCAGAGAAAAATCTGATGAAATTCTGCCAAGAAAATTTCATTAGTCGTGCTTCTGCTATGCGGCATCTGCAGTCATTAGCCGATTATGTACAGGAATTCGATGTCATTTTTAATCGCAGTCAATTATCTTTCAAAGGAGACGAACGCTTGATTCGCTTGATATTATTCAATATTCTTTGGGCAGCTTCTCGTGGAAATGAAGATTATGCTTTTTACGTCTCAAAATCTGAGTTATTAAAAAAATTGGCTGAACTTACTAAGCATACATCTTTAAATTGGAGTTTCGTAGGAAAAAAAGAAGTTTGTCTTTTTGCTGGGATTACCACTCAGCGGATTGCACAAGGTCACTATGTAGAGGATGACCCTCGCTATAGCGAAGCAGTTTTTAGTAATGATCATCGAATAAAATGCCTTTTTGGTGAACATTTTTCTATTCCCTCCTCTCATCAAGATAGTGAATTTCGTTTTGCACAATTTATGGTGTTTTATGCACCGACCTTTCAATATGAGAATCCTACTCTTAATGAAGCTTTAGACATATTCGACAAAAAAGGACAGTTGCTTTCTTCATTATTGAAAGAACTTGACAATTATTGGCAAACTGAGATTTTTCCTGATGACCGTGTTTTTCAACACAATCAAATTGTTCACCTTCATTTATTTAATATTCTTTTTTGTTATTATCTTTTTCCAAAGCGTGTTCCGACACTCTTCTTTCTAATGAATTATTTTCATAAAAAGAAGTCATCAAGTTATTACTATTTAAAAGAGCATTTTACCTTCTTCTTGAATAAGATGGGGCGGCGACATAATTATCAATGGCTTTCTATTTGCTGCAACGATTTAGCTGAAATATTTGCATGGCTGACTTTGCAATGTTGCGAGGACAATGAAAATTCAACTAAGTTACAAGTTTCTTTAGTGATGGAAACGAATTATTTTTTTACCCAAGATATCAAGAATTTTTTAAAAGACTTGTCCTTTATCGAACTGAAGGAATTATCCTATGAAGAAATACAACCCATTGATTTTCTGATTGTCTCTTCTGTACATCTTATGCCCAAAGAAACGGATAGAAGTTATTATGTAGTGAATTTTTTGGAGGGAAAGACAGATTATGTCAAGTTGTACCTTGAATTGAAAAAAGCTCATGAAAATAAGAAGTTTCACTTGCTTTTAAAAAAAACTGAAAGAAAAAAGCTGCCGTCAATTAAACCACAATTGTTCGTATAATTGGATTGCAAAAAAGGGCTGCGACAAAAGTCTGTCACAGTCCCTTTTCCCAAATAAACGGTGTTCTCCTGCCAACTCCTGGGTATTAGCTCAACAAACGGCACAATATGAGGAACTATTTTTCCGTTTGTTTCTCTAATACACAGGTCAAAACGCTGTTTTCACAACCTCTTCCTTAAACGGTGCTCAAAAGCTTGCATCTGTGGTAATAAGCCCAACCAAACAAAAAATATGACGAACTATTTTTGTTTGGCTGTTCTTATTACTTGATGCAGAACAGCTTTTTCGCAACCTCTTTTTTACTGTATACATCATAAAGATGGAGCGATTTAGCATAAAGATGATTAGTCGTTAGGACATCAATCCATCGTATTTTTTTGTTCAACAACTACAATATCTTTATTTGGACGTTTGAATTGTATTCCGGCACGTTCCAGCTCCTGTTTCACTCCTATATGGACTTTGACATCTTCCCGTGTCATTTTTAAAACGTGATGAATCGCATAGTCGATTTCTTGCCTTGTGATTTTTTTCTTCGTATTGATCATCACAACTTGCTTTTTGTCATATGTGTCCACTAGCAGCAACTGTGTCCGATCTAACGAAAATAATTTGTAATAATTAATGGCCGTATTCCCAAAAAAGAATTCTACTACTTTAGGATAAAATGTCTTAATATTTAAATTACTATTCACAGGTGTTTCGATTAGCTTCATCTCATTCCTCTTTTCTATATAGTCGATTTAGATTCAATCCCATATATTCCCCGTTGTTCCCAACATTAAGGAATCGGTTACAATTGAACCTTTAAAAACAAAAGGATTTACCTTTTATCACTTAATAGTATAACATAATTTTATGAGAAAAAAATACACTTTTTTCTTGACCTTCTCGTTACGTAAAGGATTATGCTTACATTTGTCAGGAGGAAAAATAATGGAATACACGATAAAGAAAATGTCAGAGATATCAGGAGTCAGTCCGAGAACCTTGCGCTTTTATGATGAGATTGGACTGCTAAAGCCAGCTAGGATCAATTCCTCAGGTTATCGGATTTATGGCAAAAAAGAAGTCGATCGTCTGCAACATATCTTATTTTATCGAATGTTGGCATTCAAGTTGGAGGATATTCAAGAAATCTTAGATAATCCGCATTTTGACCACCAGAAAGCTTTAATCGAACATCAGCAGATGCTTCTAGAAAAACGGGCACAAATCGACATCCTCTTGGCAACTGTCCAACAAACACTTGATAGATACGAAGGAGGAAGAAAAATGAGTGATAAAGAAAAATTTGAAGGGTTCAAACAACAAAAATTGAAAGAAAATGAAGAAACTTATGGACAAGAGATTCGACAAAAATACGGGGAAGAAAAGGTTACAGCATCCAACGAAAAATGGATGAATATGGATAAAGAAACGTATGAAGAAATGCAAACTGTTGAAAAGCAGATGTTAGCTGATCTCACTCTTTATTTACAAGCTCCTACAGATGAAAACTTAGCAGATCGCATCTTTCAAGCTCATAAGAAGTGGTTATCTTACAGCTGGTCTGAATATCAGCCGGAAGCGCATAAAGGATTAGGGATGATGTACGAAGCCGATGAACGATTCACTGCATATTATGACGAACGAAGTGGTCATGGTGCAGCAAAAGCATTAAATGAAATCATCCAAAAAAAGGCATAACAGTTTACATGATCCGACAAAAACGACCGAACAACAAAACATCAGACACCAAAGTTAGATTTTTTATACTAACATTTGGTGTCTGATTCATTTTTTACAAGTGTTTTGCCAAAATTCAGCGCTGAATAAACGTGTAAGGTATTTTCACTTTATCCTTTTTTTCTGTAAGAAACAATTGAAAAGCCATTTCTCCGCAAGCTTCCAGATGGTGATCAATCGTTGGAAAGCCAAGAAGCTCGCTGATCAGCAAATTATCGCGTCCAATCACCACTGGTACCTTATCTTGCAGATAGCTTTGCAAGATGCCTGCTGCGACCATATCCGAATTTGTAAAGACCCCATCAACTCTATGGTCTTTAAAAAAGATACCTGCTTGTTTTCCTTTCTCTGCATCTATGCAATCCCAAAAAACAAGTGACTCATCAAAAAACGGAAAAAGTCGACGACATAGTTGCAAAGTAATCTTTGAATTATAACTCAGCCTGCCACTTCGCCCCAATGTGATGCCCAATCGTTTTACCCCTTGCTGCTTCAAATAAGAAAGACCTTCTGTAATCGATTGTTCTCGATCAATAAAGACGCAACTTGCCTGTTTTTCCTTGATTTCTTCACAAAAAACTAGAGGACCATATTTTTGATAATCTAGCAAATCTTCTAGTGTATTGGCACGAGATGTGATGATCAATCCATCAAACGCTTTAGCTGCAAATTCTTCAAGATAGCTTCGCTCTTTTTCTTTCTGATAACCCGTCGGTAAAAGCGTCACTTTGTAATCATAGTCAAACGCCTCTTCAATGATCCCACTGATCAGCTGATCAAAGTACGGATGGTTGGTATAAGGCAAGATTACTCCGATACTTTTCGTTTTTCCATAACTCAACTGTCTGGCTTTTGCATTAGGGATATAATCGACTTCTTTCATGACCGCAAGTATTTCTTTCCTTTTTTCCTCATCTACATATGGATGTCCATTGATCACACGTGAAATAGTAGAAACTGAATAACCTGTGAGCTTTGCGATATCTCGAATATTTGCCACTGCTGCTTCGCCACCTATACAAAAAGATTTTCTTGTAAATAGTCTACCACAGCTGGACCGCATTCAAAAAACTGATACATTTTTCCATCATGAGAAAAACTGATCCGCTGTCCACCCCAATATATATCTTTTGTCAACGTTTCGATTTCATTCATCGGTATTTCTTTTACTATATTCTTATTCAGCCCTTGAAAACTGTACAACGTTAATATGGATCCCTTAAACTCGACAAACGCATAAAAATATTTGTTCGTTGTGCCATCTGTTATCTCTACATAGGTATTCATTGCAAGCCCTCCTTTTGATACTTTGAGTATAGTGTATGAAACGCGTCTCATATCAAGGAGTTTGTTTTGCAATAGAAAAATTCTATTCCTCTGGTTCACCTAAATTTGGATCTAAGCGGTTTGCTGCTAAAATAAATGGCGCCCAGATTAAAGCAGCTACTATTAAATTAACGATTGTTAAAACGATGGCTCGCCAATCTCCCGCAGTAGCTAAAAATCCACTGATAATCGTTGGCATGACCCAAATCACATTTACTACAACCGGACGAACAAGCCCGGCCATCGTGGCAAAATAGGCGATCGTTGCAGTCGCAAGAGGTGCCAAGATGAACGGAATCATCAACAGCGGATTCAACACAACAGGAAGACCAAACATCACTGGTTCATTGATATTGAAGATTCCTGGTGCAATCCCTAACTTTCCTACCGTTTTATAATCTGCCCGTTTAGATAAAAATAAAATCATAACTATCAACACCAGCGTGACTCCAGCTCCTCCCGGCCAGACAAAAGCTTCAAAAGAACCTGCCACCCATTTGAAAGGGATGGGCTCATTATTTTGAAAGGCATTCGTGTTTTCGACCATCGCGGTACCATATAAGGTCTGCAAAACAGGTGACATGATATTTGTGCCGTGAAGACCAAAAAACCAAAGAACATGCACAAGAAGAACAATGATAAAGACCGCTCCATAACCTTGTGACAAGTTCATCAAAGGAGATTGTATGGCTTCAGAAATCCAGTCAATCAGCGGCTCACCAGCTGTTTGTCTAAAGATATAATTAATCACACCAACGACGTATAAAGAAACTAATGCAGGAATAATCGCCGCAAAAGCTCTTGCTACAGCAGGTGGCACAGAATCCGGCATCCGTATGATGATCTTTTTCTTGATCAGAATCGCAAAAATAATGACAGAAATAAATCCAAAGATCATAGCAGTGAACAAACCAGACCCGCCCATATATTTACCAAAATTAAAATAGCCCCATGCGCCTACTGATAACGTTTGTCCTCCGTCTGGCGTTCCAGCAATCACACCACCTGCAGAAGTAATCAAATCTGCTGCGTCTTGCGAAAGCTTCTCGGGCAATGTCAACACCGCTGTTGCTGCATCGGGTAAGCCAATAATAAAAGCAACCAGAGAAACAATACTTCCTGAGACAGGATCGACCTCATAGGCTTTCGCTAGATTCGCTCCTAGTGATAAGGCAAAGACCACTGCCATAATAGCTAAAGTACCATTCCAGATCAATCCATTTACGCCAATGACTGGGGTAAAAAATGTCGTGATCGCATTCCCTTCACCTAGATACGTATTCGGAAAATCCCGCATAAATGCGTTCAGTAAAACAGCAATTGCTCCTGCCATCGTAGCTGGCATCGTACCAATAAAAGCATCCCTCAATGCAACCAAGTGTTTCTCCGACCCGATTTTCGTTGCAACTGGCAAAATATACTTCTCCATCCAACTCATTAATCCATTCATTTTTTCTCCTCCTGTTTTTATTGTTACCGAAGCCCCGTTTTGAATACGCATACATTATAATGATATTATAAATATAGCATAGTTATTCCTATCTGGCTATCTGTTTTTAGCAGATAAAATAAATAACTATGCAAATTCAAAAAATATGCATAATCCTTTATAAATAGTATAGTTTCCAACTACTCGCAAAAGCAAATGATACCCTTTAAATAACGATTATTATGAATGGATATACAAAAAAAGTAGAAAAGGAAATATTTTGCTTCCTTTTCTACTTTTTTATCTATCTTCCTCAAATAATGGGCTACGCTAGATAAGCAAGGTGCTTTTCTTACATCATACCGCCCATCATTGATGGATCCATTGCAGGAGCTGCTGGTGCTGCTGGTTCTGGTTTATCTGCAACGACTGCTTCTGTTGTTAATAACAAGGCAGAAACGGAAGCGGCATTTTGCAAGGCAGAACGTGTTACTTTAGTTGGGTCTACGATACCTGCTTCAACCATGTTTACCCATTCTCCAGTAGCAGCGTTGAATCCAGTACCTAGTTCTACGTTCTTCAATTTATCAACAATCACTGATCCTTCATAACCAGCGTTTTCAGCGATTTGACGAATTGGTTCTTCCAAGGCACGAACAACAATCTTGATACCTGTTGCCACGTCTCCTTCTGCTTCTACAGCAGAAACTTTGCTGATAACATTCACTAGAGCTGTACCACCGCCTGAGACCATTCCTTCTTCTACTGCGGCACGTGTAGCATTCAATGCATCTTCAATACGTAATTTCAATTCTTTTAATTCTGTTTCAGTAGCTGCACCGACTTTAACAACAGCTACACCGCCTGCTAATTTAGCTAAGCGTTCTTGTAATTTTTCGCGATCAAAATCAGAAGTTGTTTCAGCAATTTGGTTTTTGATTAATTGCACACGCGCTTCGATGGCTTCTTTTTCTCCTGAACCTTCTACGATCGTTGTATTGTCTTTATCTACAACAACTTTAGACGCATTTCCTAAGTTTTCGATTGTTGCATCTTTTAATTCTAGACCTAGATCGTCAGTAATTACTGTACCACCTGTCAAAATAGCGATATCTTCAAGCATTGCTTTACGACGATCACCGAAGCCAGGAGCTTTTACAGCTACTACATTGAATGTTCCGCGGATCTTGTTCAAAACAAGCGTTGGTAATGCTTCGCCATCTACATCGTCAGCAATGATCAATAATGGACGTGATTGTTGCAAGATTTGTTCTAACAATGGCAGAATGTCTTGGATGTTAGAGATTTTTTTGTCTGTAATCAAGATATATGGGTTTTCTAGAACAGCTTCCATTTTGTCGTTATCTGTTACCATATATTGTGATAAGTAACCACGATCAAATTGCATACCTTCTACAACATCTAGTTCTGTTTCGATTCCTTTTGATTCTTCAATTGTGATGACACCGTCGTTTCCAACTTTTTCCATTGCATCAGCAATCAAATGTCCAACTTTATCAGAACCTGAAGAAACAGCTGCTACTTGTGCAATGGCTTCTTTTGAATCAACAACAGTTGAGATATTATGCAACTCTTCCACTGCGGCTTTTGTTGCCAATTCGATCCCGCGGCGAATGCCTAGAGGATTAGCACCTGCAGTTACATTTTTTAAACCTTCGCGAACGATTGCTTGTGTCAAAACAGTTGCTGTCGTTGTTCCGTCACCGGCAATATCATTTGTTTTTGATGCTACTTCTGATACAAGTTTTGCACCCATGTTTTCAAAATGATCTTCTAACTCGATTTCTTTTGCGATCGTCACACCATCATTTGTGATCAATGGAGAGCCGTAAGATTTTTCTAGTACGACATTTCGGCCTTTAGGTCCTAATGTTACTTTCACTGTATCTGCTAATTTATCTACACCGCGTAACATAGCTGCGCGTGCGTCTTCTGCAAATTTTAATTCTTTTGCCATGATTGATTCACCTCATCGATTATTTTTGATTATTTTTTCTATCTTCAAAATTTACTCAACAATCGCCATGATATCTTTTCCTGCGACGATCAGATATTCTTTTCCTTCGTATTTTACTTCTGTACCGGCGTATTTTTCGAACATAACTTGGTCGCCTGCTTTCACAGCGGCAGGAACTTTTTCACCGTTTTCCAACAAACGGCCCTCACCGACTGCAACAACTGTCCCAGTTTGGGGTTTCTCTTTAGCTGCAGAAGCTAAAACGATTCCTCCGACAGTTTTTTCTTCTTCTTTTGCGACTTCGATAATGACGCGATCACCTAATGGTTTTAACACGATAAATCCCTCCGATAACTCTTTTTTTAATCCGTTAGCACTCTTAACCTTCGAGTGCTAACCTACATTTTTAATAATACTCATTCTCCCTCTTTTTTGCAAGCTTTTAAATCAAAGAAAAGAAATTTTATTCTGACAGTTGTTTATTGAAATTATGATATAATTAAAATCAACCGATAAAAGCTTGCCTTGCATGCTTGTTATCCCTTAAAGGAGGAATTACATGTCTTTAAAAAAATATAGTTTCCTCAGCATTTTTTGCTATGGTCTAATTTTTATCTCACCCTTGATCTTAGCTTCGATAGGACTTGTAAAATCTACGTCTGAATTGATCACAGCAACTGCAGTCATGTATATACTGGGCGCAGTTATCCTAGCTATTTTTTATTTTAAGCAACGTGAACCGTTAGCAATCGAATCAGCAGTAAAAAAAGCTTCTGTTCCAAAGATCGTTATTTATGGATTAGTTGGAATCTTTGTCGCATTGATTCTGCAAAGCATCGCTGTCATGTTGGAATCTATATTGTTTGGCGAAGCAACCCCTTCTGAGAATACACAAAATATCATCCAGATGATCATGGAAGCACCTACTTTTATTTTGGCGACAACTGTTGCCGGACCAATCATGGAAGAATTCGTATTCCGCCGCAGCATACTAGGGATCATCAGTCGGTATTCAAATTTTTGGGTTGGGGCAGTGGTCAGCTCTTTGCTGTTTGCGTTTGCTCATAATGACGGTCATTTGCTAATTTACTTTTTCTTAGGTTTCTTCTTCAGCCTAGAGTACAAAGCGACTGGTCGGATCTGGACATCGATGATCACACACGTAGGAATGAACACATTAGTTGTTCTTGTTCAATTAGCTGTCCAAAAAGGACTGGTATAAACATGATTAGAAATACTCCTGTCATCCTAGATTGGTGATTTTTCCAATCTAAAGCGACAGGAGTATTTTTGTTTTTTTAGTCGATAATCTTTTCTGCTGTTCCATCATTTTTTGTCTGTCTTTCCTTTTTGAAGTTTGCAGAATCTATTTTTTTCAAAAATGGGAAATAAATGAAAAAACTAATTGCCAGCACGATACCTTGTAAAATCGCTGCAGGCACTCCGCCTACTAAAAAACCCGAGAGGATCGGCGGTGTTGTCCAAGGAACTTGGACCGCTGTAAATAAAGGAACGAATCCAAAATATAAAGCGGAATAGGTAATCAATCCTGAGAGGATCGGCGCGAAAATAAAAGGAGCAGCCATCATCGGGTTCATCACGATCGGTGTGGAAAAAATAATCGATTCATTGATATTGAAAAAGGCTGGTAAAAGTGAAAGTTTTCCTAATTCTCGGTATTTCCTGGATTTCGCAAAAAACGTCATAAAAAATACAGCCCCTAACGTCAAACCTGCTCCGGTAACAGTCATGAATTGATCAAGAAATTGCTGAGTAACGATATGCCCGCCATTTGCCACAGTCAATTCTTTTCCAGAGGCTAAGATTTCTGCATTTGCTAATGAGTTTGCTTGTAAGATCGGACTAACCAACCCATTGACCATCGCAGATCCATGAAGACCAAATAGCCATAAAAACGGGACAAAAAAACCTAATAAAAGCACACCGACTAACGTGTCTATCAACGATTGGATCGGAAGTTGGACGTACGTCCATATTCCTTGAATGACAGTCATCCCGAACAACTGTTGAAAAACCGCTGAACCTATAAGCGTAAAAGTGACTATAGCAAGTATTGGAATCAATGAAGTAAAAGACTGCCAAACATTTTCAGGAATCTTCCCATTTTGCCTCCACCCTTTCGCAAATCTTGCTAAACGTGCATAGCCCCATCCAATGAGGAGCCCAGTAGCAACTGCTCCTAGTATCCCTTCACCGCCTGTCCAAATATTATCTATCTCTACCTGAACATTAAGTGGCTGAATAAGTAGTAGGTAAGCAGACAAGGCTGTCATCCCGACTGGCAAGCGATCGATGTTTTCTTCTTTTGCATAAGCATACGCAATAGCAAAAACGATCCAAAAGGCTATCACGTCAAATGTAGCCTGGTATACTTGTGTAAAATACATAGAAAATCCTGTTTTATCTATCCACCGAGCGATGTAATCTACAGGAAAATGAGCAAATAAGAAAAACAGTGAGCCAACTATAATTATCGGGATCGTATAAGTCATTCCATTACGTAAAGCAGTTAAGGGTCTAAGATTCACAACAGATGTTACCATTGGTAAAAAGGCACGATCTAACCACTCTTTCATTTCTTATCTCCTTCATCTTCTATTTGATCAACTAGTTTTCTTAATTTAACTATACCCAATGATCACGAACCATGAAAGGAATGCGCACTAAGCTTTTCAAAAAACGGACGCTTTGACGAATATCCAGTAACCTCTTACAATGGACAGGAATAAAAAAGGAGGTTTTTTTATAAAAATCGCAATCATTGGCGCTACTGGTCATGCAGGTTCATTTATTTTAGACGAAGCATTATCCAGAGATTTAGATGTGACGGCAATTGTGCGTCATCCAGAAAAATTACCATCAGATGTTCCGTTTATACAAAAGGATTTATTTGAGTTGACAGCTACTGACCTTGCATCTTTTGATGTTGTCGTTGATGCTTTCAACGCTCCTAAAGGAAAAGAAGAAATGCATCAAACTTCTTTGTCCCATTTGATTGAGATACTTGAAGGAACCGATACACGCTTAATTGTCGTTGGGGGTGCCTCTTCGTTATTCTTAGATACAGAAAAGACGACTCGTATGATTGACCAAGTACCTAAAAATGCACCCTTCTATCCAACAGCTTTCAATATGTACGAAGGATTGTTAAAATTGAAACAATCTAAAAATCTACAGTGGACTTATATCAGTCCAGCTTCTTTATTTGATCCACACGGCAAGCGTACAGGCACTTATTTATTAAGTGATGATTATTTAAAAAGAAACGCTGCTGGCGACAGTACGATCAGCATGGCAGATTACGCGATTGCATTAGTAGATGAGATACTGGATAAACAACATGAAAAACAGCACATCAGTGTAGTCAGCCGATAATACGATTGTTTTGTCAATGATCTGAAAAAATAAAAACAGAAGATAAAACCAACACTGATTGATTTTATCTTCTGTTTTTATTTTTTATTGACTACACTGTTTAAATCGAAAATAGCTCAGTTGCTTCATCTGGATCTGTATCATAGATTTCAAAATCATGTCCAACACCAAAATCTTTTTCTTTCAAAACAGTTTCCATCGTTAAATGAGCAAGTTCTTTCATATTGTTTTCCTTGCTAAGATGACCAAGATAGATTCGTTTGGTCCGATTACCGATCACATCAGTCATGACAAGTGCACCATCTTCGTTGGAAAGATGCCCTCTATCTCCTAAAATACGCTGTTTTAGATTCCACGGATAAGGTCCCATGCGTAACATCTCAAGATCATGGTTACTTTCCATCAAATAACCATCGGCATTTTCAATGACACCTCGCATGTAATCACTGCAGTATCCGGTATCCGTCAACATGACGAATGAATGGTTTTCTTTATGGAAACGATAAAATTGCGGAGCTGCTGCGTCATGGGAGACGCCGAAACTCTCAATATCGATATCGCCGAATGTTCTTACTTTTCCCATCTCAAATAGATGTTTTTGTTCCACTGGTACATTCCCAATCAGTGGCTCCATCGCTTCCCAAGTCTGCTGATTGGCAAAAACATCCAAATGATACTTACGAGCTAAGACACCTACACCATGTATATGGTCTCGATGTTCATGCGTCACAAGTATTCCATCTAATTGGTCCGGTGTCCGATCAATTTGAGCCATCAAGGAAGTGATTTTTTTACCGCTAAGTCCTGCATCGACCAAAAGCCGTTTTTTTTCACTTTCGATATAAAGTGAATTACCCGAACTTCCACTTGCTAGGATACTGATTTTAAAAGCTGGTTTTTCTTCAGCCATTTGACTCCTACTTCCCTTCTTACTTTGTAAACTTTTTTCATTATACTCGCTTTTTTATTGATCTTCCACTTTTGGTACAGTGTTGTTTGTCACTATCGTATTGCTGAAAGCGTTGACGCTCTCGATTTGAACCACTTTATCACTTGTTTCAATCGCTACATGCCAAACAGGAACATACACATTTTTTTCCCGGACTTTCAGAATACAGGAATAAGCTAGTTGACGCCATAAGATTTTTGATCCTCTTGGTATTTTATTATTGATGTACAATGTATTGATTGCTTCCTCTTCTGTATACAGTTCCGTCTTTTCACGCAGCTGTTCGATATCAGATAAATGCGTCTGCATGTATTTCGTGATACTATAATCGTTATCGTTTTTTTCTAAAGAAAGAACGATTTTTGCTGTATCATCATTGAACGGAATACCTTCATACTCTTGGCTTGCTTGGATTTCTAGTGGTTCTTCTTCTAAATGAGAAAAGTTTTTCGTATACACATACTCATTACCGAACAAAATATTGTCTTTGTTAGCTAAAAAATCTTCCAAAGAACTGCGGATCTTATCTGGATCAATCACGTTCTTTTCAGCTTCTGAGCTGGATAAGGATTTTGTCAAAACATCGCCGTCTAAAAACACGCCACTTTCCAACAATCCGCTTTTACCAGCCTTGCGATAATTTGCTAATGAAGTGCTAAGATTGGTCTGTTCCGCGCTAAGATAATAGCCTCGCTTGCTCTCAGAAGAAATCTTCCCCGTATAAGTGATATCGTCACTAGCCAGACGTTTTTGGATTGATTCAGTCTGATCAGAACGAATAACATTGTTTTCTTGGTATACCGCATCATGATAACTGCTGAATAAAAACACATTCAACCCTAAAAAAGCGACGAAAAATATCCATTCGATTTTTTTAAAATCCAATTAATTCGCCTCCAATCCAGGTAATTTTTCCAGAAGGTCGTTAGCTGAATACCAGTTATCTTTATACTTCACATACCATTCAGGTAAGAGATCAACGACGCGATTCGTTTCTTTAACATTTTGCCATGTATAGCCAACGATTACTGAACCAATCTTGTTGCTATCTGCTCCCTTAGCTTCCAGCTGCTGGATGATTTCATTCGTACTTGCAAGTTCTACTTCTTCATCTGAAGGTATCGGTACTTGAATCGTATTCAAACTGGTTTGGATATTCACTTGCACCGAACCGTTCGTTTCACCGCCAACTTCCACACCAATTTGTCCTCTGCTGTCCGTCCCAAAAACCGGGAAGCCTTCCACGAAGATCCGGTAATCGATGGTATTGTCACTGCGGTCAAAATATCTGAGATTCCCTAAAGAACTGCCTAATTTGCTAATATAGGGAAAACTTTCAGAAAATACACTAGCATTTTCTTTTTTCTCTGGCAGCTCTCCTCGAAAATCAACTACTTGCGTTTCCGAATGGATAGACATCGTTTCATTCCCACCGTAAAAAATCAATTCATTGCTTTCATCATTATTCTTCACGCTATCTGGTTTCTGGAAAAAAGCATTTCTAAAAAGTGTATAGGGTTGCTGCGAAAGGATATAGCTATACTTTTTCAACTTGATTGAATGTTTCGTAGCATATTGGGTGTCGATCGTCGACGGTTCTGTTGACATTTCTGTCCATTTCGTGTCGTTTGCTGTTAATTCTTTGTTGATATCCTCCCAATTCAATGAAATATTCGCTTCATATACAAGGTGGTTCGAATAATTCAAAAATCGGATTTTTTTGTTTCCTTGATCGAATTGTATTCTAGTAAAATACATATTTTCGCTTTCTTTTGCCAAATTCGAGACGTCTACATCTAAATCAAATGCTTCCTTATATTCTCTTAGCAAAAAAGGCGCATTATAGGCCAACTCGAAACCAGATGACAGATTTTTCACTTGTTCGAATTGTGATTCATCTCCCGAAACGACTTCAGAAAGCTTCCCGAATCTTGCTTTATCGATGATCAATTGCAATCGGTACACGAGATTTTCACTGTTGGTTTCTTGAATCATTCCCGAATGGTGCCATGTGACATGAAGCGGAAGAAAAACTTCAGAAGTTTTCCGATTGCTTTGAGACTCGATCATTTGAGTGTTTGTCTCATCGACGCTGATCGAACTTTTCCCTGCTGGACTCAGCCAGATGGCATAAGAGAAATATAAACTTAATGCAACCATCAAAATAAGTCCTACGCGAACGACTTTTTCAGAAATTCTCATTCCCACCATTCCTCCTCATAAGGTTCGTATGGCAGCGAGATATAAAAAGTCGATCCTTTTCCTTCCTTGCTCTCTGCCCAAATAGCGCCTCGGTGCGCCTTGATTACTTCTCTAGAAATAGCTAATCCAAGTCCTGTCCCACCTTGTGCTCTTGCACGTGCTTTATCTACTCGATAAAATCGTTCGAACACACGGTTCAGATCTTTTTTAGGAATCCCCAATCCTTGGTCGGTAATACTTAAAATCACGTTATTATGCGTTTCTAATAAGCGACAAGTGATTGTTCCCCCATCTGGTGAATACTTGATCGCGTTATTCATGATATTATCGACTACTTGGATGATTTTATCTGTATCTACTTCGACCCAAAGATCTCTTTGCGTGAATTCACGACGGATCTTATAATTTTTTTCTTGGTTTCCCACCATCATATCAAAACGGTCAAGAACAAAATTCACTAACTCGTTAAAATTGACATACTCTAATTGAAGCTGGGTATTTCCTGTATCCATGCGAGATAGATTCAGGAGATCATTGATCATTCGAATCATCCGATCTGTTTCATCCAATGTTACTTTCAAAAAATTTGGCGCTACTTCTTCATCTTTCCATGCACCTTCGCTCAATGCTTCGATATAACTGCGCATGCTTGTCAGTGGTGTACGAAGCTCATGGGAAACATTAGAAACGAATTCACGGCGTTCCCGTTCTGTTTTTTCTTGTTCTGTCACATCATGCAAGACAGCTACTAATCCGCTGATAAAACCTGATTCACGACGGATCATGGAAAAGTCTACTCGTAAGATCATCTGATCGCTCTCCAATGTACTGGTTGAACGGTCAAGTACCATTTCGTTTGGATCTTCTAATAATTTACGCAAGGTATATTCTTCTTCGATATCCAAAAGTGTCAAAATCGATTGTCCAATTGCTTCCTCATTTTTGACATCTAGCAAGGAAACAGCCATATCATTAATTGTAATGACTTTCCCCCTGCGATCTGTCGCGATGACGCCGTCTGTCATATGAGACAGCACACTATCCAACCGATTGCGTTCAGCCTCCATTGTATCTTGAGCTTCTTCGATACGTTCAGCTAACTGATTGAAGGTATCAGCCAACTGCCCTAGTTCATCTTGTCCATGCACTTTGACTTTCCGGCTGTAGTCTCCTCTAGCGATTCGAATGGCTTGTTCTCTCATTTCACCGATTGGCTGAGTAATCGAACGAGCCACTAAAACGGAGACGATCATTGAAATAAACGCAGCAATCAGTGAGGCAGTAAAGAAAATGACTGCTGTATTATTGATTTCTGAATATTTTTGTTCGATATTACTTTTGACGTAAAGAGCCCCGATAACGGCATCGCCGGTCGGGGACAGGATCGGTTGAACATTGATATTCACCCGTTTATCGTCGTTATCTAAAGCAACATACCGTTTAGTTGTGAAATCATTGATATCGACATAATCATTTTTCTTTCCCACAGCGCTTTGTTCATTGACATCGGTTGTTCCTCGGATGATCCCTTTTTCGTCAACGACCCGTATTTCGATGATATCGCTAGTCGCACTGTTTTCAATAAATCTCTTGATATTCGCATTTACCTCTTCATCATCTGCATTATCTTTTCGATTCAATTCCGGACTGATTGTTGTTGCTAATGATTCCACCGTTTGATTCATATCTTTAATAAATGTATTGATCGTGGAACGTTCTAAACCACGTATAAAGTAGGCACCAATAATTTCGATCGAGATCAATAAAATCAGAATAAAGGTAATAGCGATCTTAAAATTGACTGATCGAAAAAAGCGGACTTTTCTTTTCATCCAATTACTCCTGTTCTGGGTTACGCAAATAGTAACCGACACCACGACGTGTCACTAAATAATTTGGATGGCTTGGATTATCTTCGATCTTTTCACGTAAACGACGTACAGTTACATCCACTGTTCGTACATCTCCAAAATAATCATAACCCCAAACCGTTTGTAATAAATGTTCTCTTGTCATCACTTGTCCAAGGTGCTTCGCCAAGTAAAAGAGTAGTTCGAATTCGCGATGTGTTAACTCGATTGTTTCTCCTCGTTTCGTCACCATGTAAGCTTCTGGATGGATCGTCAAATCACCAATCGTCAATTCAGCAGGTGCTGCCTCTTCTGGTTCCTTCGCAGCCGTGGCACCACGACGAAGATTTGCTTTGACACGTGCAACTAATTCTCGGTTGGAAAATGGCTTGGTCACGTAATCATCGGCGCCTAACTCTAAGCCTAGGACTTTATCAATTTCAGAATCTTTGGCTGTTACCATAATGATCGGCATATCATAAGTTTTGCGTACCTCACGAGCCACTTCTAAGCCGTCCATTTTAGGTAGCATCAAATCAAGTAAAATCAAATCAGGTTCTACCTCAGCAACTTTTTCCAAGGCTTCTTCCCCATCATATGCAGTATAAACATCATAGCCTTCTTTGGCTAAATTGAATTTGACGATATCCGAAATCGGCTTCTCATCATCGACAACTAAAACTTTTTTCATAAAGAGCCACCTCTTATATATTATTGTCACACCTTTTCATTATACCGTATTTCTGGTTTTGTTTCATCTTTGCCTATAAAACAAAAGAGAAAATTAACATGGGCGTGCAAAATACTTTCTTTTTTTGTTCTAACTTCAATAAAAAAAGGAAAACACTGATTTTCACCTCACTGTTTTCCTTTTTTGATTTATCCTTCTAAAACTTGTACGCCGACACCTAATAATCCCGGACCAGTATGGACTACTAATGCCGGAGAAATTTGACCAAAGTAGATTTGGTTTGCTTGCGGGAACTCTCTTTTGAGCCTCGCTTCCATTTCAATCGCTTCTTCTTTCGCATCACCGTGGGCAACGGCTAAGTTAAAAACCTTGGCATTGCCGATTTTTTCTTTGACGTAAGCAACCGTCTTATCCAAACTTTTTTTACGTCCTCTAGCTTTTCCTACTGTGTAATAGATTCCTTCATCATTACAGGAGATGATTGGGTTAAGCTTTAAAGCGGTTCCTAAAATAGAAGCAACCAAACCAATCCGTCCACCTTTTTGGAGATATTCCAATGTCGCAACATTAAAGAAAACTTTTGTTCTTTCGACTAATTCATTCAAATTACTGATCAGCTGATTCCACTCGACACCTTCTTCTAACCATTTCGCTGCTTGTATTGCAGAAAAACCCGCACCAATACCGATATTTTTCGTATCTAGTACATACGCTTCCAATTCTTCTTGCTGTTCTGCAATCAAACGAACTACGTTATACGTCCCGCTCAATCCGCTGGAAATCGTTACCGCAAGTACTTTTTCATAACCATCTTTTTTGATTTGCTCAAAGATTTCTGCGATCGACTCGCCGTCAGGCAAAGATGTACCTGGAATTTCCTCTGGCAAACGTTGATAGATTTCTTCAGGTGTAATATCTATTTTATCTGTATATACCTGATCTTTATATATAATTTTCAAAGGAATCATGTACATCTCATATTTTTTTATCAATTCTTCTGGCACGTCCGTACCAGAATCTACTAAAATCGCGATTTTATCATTTTTCATTTGTTTTCTCCTCTTTTAAGTATTCGGATTCTAGAACAATCGTTTTTTCCGCAAGAAGTTTCATTGCAAACGATAAAGTTGCTGCTCTTACAGCAATATATTCTACAGGGGTCGCTTGGTCGAATTTTTTGGGATGGGATTTGCCTTGTGCTAATTGGCTGACCATCCATACAGCTGCTTCTTGTTCATCACAGAATAGATTATAAGCTTCACGAATCCCCACTGTTTTTCCTTGGAACAATATTCCTTCTTTGATTTCAGGAATAGTCAATACTTGTTTCAATGTAGTGATTGCAAGTAAAAATGCTACATGTTCTTTGTTGTATCTTTTTTTAACTGGTGCTGGTATCAATCCCAGTTTAACGTAGTTGTTTACCATAGAGGAGGTCAGCAATGGATGCTTTTCTCCTTGTATCACAGGTGAAAGATAACGATCAACTAACGTTCTGACTTGATCCATATAAAGTTCTAGGTCGGGGAGCTCTTCCCAGTGAGGCAGACGGAATGTTTCCAGTTCTTTTCCCCACTCCATTAATTGCTGACGCATTTTTTCCATCGTAACCGCTCCTTTTTCATTTCATTAACATGATACCAGAGTTATCATAAACATTCAATCTAGTTGTTTTAACTAGATGATTTAATTAATGGAATTTTATAAAAGCAAAAAAACAAGAAGGCCAAGCCTTCTTGTCTTTTATCGTTAAGAACAGGAGACCCGCCGGGGAGACGGCGGGAAAGGAGTAAAAAATGAAAAAAGTGTTAGGGTTTGTTCTCTTGCAAGAACTTTGTTTGTTGGTATGCTTATATAGTAACGAGCAAATGTGAATAATCTATGAATGATTTCCTATAAGGAAGTAAAGATTTTTCTGATTTTCTTTAAATGTAGTCTTGCATTTTAAAATTCTTAGTGCTACTATTATTAAGTACTTTTTGTATGGGCCGTTAGCTCAGTTGGTAGAGCAGCTGACTCTTAATCAGCGGGTCGCGGGTTCGAGCCCCTCACGGCCCATTGGGTGCCAAACCCACGAGAATGGTAGTTTGTCGGCGTCTTCGGACGTTTCGAAGATGAACTGCGCATTCTCTTTTTTATAGACAAAAAAAGAGACAGACGAATATGGAGCTTCCAAAACTGGATTTTTGATCCAATTTTGGAAGCTCCATTTATTTTGTTTCCGCCTTTTTTATTTTTTCCAGCTTTCGACTAATTCTTGGTTCTCTTTGATCCAGTCTTTTGCTGCTTGCTGTGGATCTTTTCCATTGTTGATTTCCAACATGACTTTTTCCATATCTTTTTCTGACCAATGGAAATTGTCTAATACTTTATAAGCTTCTGGCTGGTCTTCTTTCAATCCTTTTCGAACCATCGTATGGATCTGCTCTTCGCTTCCCATTCCGTTTTCAGGATCTTCCAAGTATTTCAGATCATATTTGGCAAACATCCAATGAGGTGTCCATCCTGTAACTACAATTGGTTCGTGTTTTTTGATTGCTTGTCCTAGTGCAACGGTCATTGCTCCTGAAGAAGATGTCTCGACTTTCCAGTCTTTCAAGTTGTCATATTTTTTGATTGTGTTTTCAGCAGCCGTAACTACCCCAGCTCCTGGCTCAATTCCTATAATTTTCTTACCTGCCTGATCGGTTAACTCATCGATCGAATTTACATCCATGTAGGCTGGTACTGCTAAACCGACTTTTGCTCCTGTCAAATTGGCACCTAGGTCTTCGACTTGATCTTTATATTGTGCATACTGTGAACCGTGAGTTTTAGGTAGCCAAGCTGAAACCATGGCATCTGACTCGCCATTTGAAACAGATTTCCACATGATTGAATTATCTAGCGGTGTCATCGTTACATCATAGCCCATTTGTTTCAATACTTCACCGACTACATTTGTTGAAGCAACTTCTGTATCCCATTCGACATAAGACAAGTTGATACGTTTTGTTTCTTTGGCAGAAGAAAAACTTCCTATACCAATCGCACCTAAGATCACTACTACTACAGCACCAATGATCAATCCTTGACGTTTTTTACTTTTTTGTGTTGCAGCTCCTGCAACTTTCTTATTGTTTGGCTGATTCAAATGCTGCGTAAAACGGTCAATGATGATTGCTAAGATAACTAATGCAACCCCGTTGACAAATCCATTCCCGACTTGTGCTCTTTGTAAAGCGGACAATACTCCCCGTCCTAAGCCGGGTGCACCGATCATAGAGGCAATAACGACCATTGAAAGTGACAGCATCGTTGTTTGATTGATCCCTGCCATGATCGTACTTTTAGCTAAAGGCAATTCTAGTTTGAATAGTTTTTGACGACTTGTGCTCCCGAATGAATCAGAAGCTTCTACCAACTCTTTCGGTACTTGTCGAATCCCTAAATTCGTAAAGCGAACGGTTGGTGGCAAAGCAAAGATGACTGAGGCAAATACCCCTGGCACCATCCCGATACCGAAAAATGCAACTGCTGGAATCAAATAAACGAATCCTGGCATCGTCTGCATAAAGTCAAGGATCGGCTTGATGATGCTTTGAGCTTTACTGCTTTTTGCCATCAAAATCCCTAACGGTACACCTATGATGATTGAGATCACACTAGATAAAAGAACAAGTGTGACAGTATTCATCAAGTCATTCCATAGACCTTGGTTATAAATAAACCATAGACCAATCAACGTGAACAACGTAAGTCCTGGACGTTTCTTAGAGATAAAGAAAGCTGCTATCGTCAATAACAAGATAAACAAAGGCGCTGGAATCACTAACAGTAAATTTGTAATCCCCGTCATCACTGCCTGTCCGATCGTTTGTAAAAATGAAAATAGGCCAGAAAAAGTTGTCGTAAACCATTCTGTGATATTTTCTACCCAGTTTGCCACTGGTAATTGATAGTTTAATAGATTATTCATGTTCACTCACCTCGCTTGTTTCTGCTAATGCTTCAATCACACTACCTCGGATGACGACACCTTTTAATTTTCCATCCTCTACAACTGCAAGCGGAGTCGGTGAATCATAAATAATATTGAAAATATCACTTACAACCATGTCTTTTCCGATCACCGTCACATTTTCATCTAAGAAGTCGATCAATGGACGTTTTTGCTTCCTAGCTTCTAACGCCTGATCTGCAGTAATGATTCCTTTCAGGTGTCTCTTTCGGTCAACAGCCATCAGCATGCTGACTTCTTCATTACGCATCCTTGTCAATGCGACATTTGGTCCATCAGATTCGATATTCGTCGTCAATGCAGGTACCATGATGTTTTGAGCAGTAAGCACTTTGGAACGATCGACTTCTTCCACAAATTCACGTACGTAATCATTTGCTGGATTGGTCAATATTTCTTCACCTGTTCCGATCTGCATGATTTCGCCGTCTTTCATTAACGCGATTCTGTCCCCGATCCGTAAAGCTTCATTCAAATCATGGGTAATGAAAATAATCGTTTTTTGAACATTGGCTTGCAAGTCCAGTAATTCGTCTTGCATTTCTCGTCGGATCAGCGGATCAAGAGCCGAGAACGCTTCGTCCATCAGCAAGATCTCAGGATCGTTCGCTAAAGCTCTGGCTAAGCCGACCCGTTGCTGCATCCCACCAGATAACTGATTAGGATATTGGTCTTTAAATGAAAGCAGACTAGAATTTTCTAATGCTTTTTCTGCTTTTTCTTGTCGTTCTTCTTTAGGTATACCACGGACTTCTAACCCGTATTCTGTATTTTCCAAGATCGTTCGGTGTGGAAACAGACCGAAGTTTTGGAAAACCATATTGATTTTATGACGACGGACTTCTCGCAATTCTTCTTTACTTAACTTCGATACATCTTCTCCATCAATATAGATACTGCCCGAAGTTGGTTCGATCAGACGATTCAATAGACGGATCAATGTGGATTTCCCACTCCCGGAAAGCCCCATGATCACGAAGATTTCTCCTTCTTTTACGTCAAAATTCACGTCATACACACCAACCGTCGCACCGGTTTTCTTTAAAATCTCCGTTTTCGGCTGGTGATCATTCATCATATCTAAAGCGGCTTGTGTCTTTTTACCAAATATCTTTGTTAAATGTTTTACTTCTACTTTTACCAAACAAATTCTCCTTTTTTATGTAAATTCATTTTTCTTTCTGAAAAAAGTGACCACACTATGTTAACATCATGTAGTCACTTTGTCAAAAATGAAAGAAATTTGCTTGTCTAAACAGAAAAAAACTTGGTTAAATCTTTATAAATAAAAGGTTTAGCCAAGTTAATATTTTTATAATATTTCACACAATCATTCTGCAAGCTGATGTTCCGGGTAAAAAAAGTTTGTCATACGCTGTAGCGTATACTCATTTCCAATAAAATGAACGATATCCCCTGCCGTAAATTTAGCATAAGGTCCAGGTGAAACAAGTAGTTCTTCGTTATGAGAAATTGCGATAACTGTAGCACCAGTCGCCTGCCAGATATTCAACTCGCTAATCGAACGGTCCAGATGCATTGCTTTTTCTGATAAAGACAATTCAAACGGAAGTAAAGGGTTCATCTTATGTATTCGCTTCGTTTGATTGACCAGCTGATCCAATAATTGAGAAAAATGATTCAGCTCATCTTGTTGCTTCTCCACACTCGCCATGATTTCTGCTTTTGTATCTTGGATAGATTGTACATCTTGATACTGCAATAGGAAATCTTTTGCTTTTTCTTTCGAGGCAACAAATGCCCCACTCCCATGCCGTACTTCCATGATCCCAAGATCTACCAGCACATTGATAGCCTTTCGGGTGGTCTCAGGAGAAGCATTGTACGTACTGGCAAGCGTTGAGCGAGCATGGATCTTCTCACCCACTTTATATCGGTTTTCAACGATACGTTCGGCTAAATCAACAGCAATCTGCTGATAGCGCGGGCGGACGATTTTTTTCTTTCCAGACATTTTCTTTCCTCTTTCTTTTTTTACTTTCCCTCATCTTACTATGCTCTAGCAAAATAAGCAAAAAAGGGGAGAACAGCCTCTTGCAACGACTGATCATCGCTTGATCTGTTCCTTTTTTACTGGGCAGGCTGTTTGACAGTCATCACAATTCTTTCCGGATTTTAAACGAGTATAGACAATCGCTCCTGCACTTCCAAAGATTAATACACTTAATAAGAATGTCGCCATCCTATTCCTCTCCTTCTAATGACAATATAGTATAAAACTGGTTCTTGGATTTTGGCTGGCGGAACAAAACATAAACGAGTCCTATCATCAGTAAAATAGCAAGATACGTCCCTGACGCTACCTGTCCACCCTCCAATAAGTGTCCCAACTGATAGATCACAAAACTAACTAAATAAGCTAAACCGCATTGATAGCCTATGGCGATCCAAGTCCATTTCTTGGCATTCATTTCCCGATGGATAGCCCCAATTGCCGCAAAACAAGGCGCACAAAGTAAATTGAAGGCTAACAATGAATAAGCTGCTGCGGGAGTATATGTGTGTTGTAGCACTTGCCAGATTTCTCTACCATTTTCGGATACTTCCGCATGTCCAAGCAAAATACCAAATGTGCCAATAATATTTTCTTTAGCAACTAATCCTGTAATCGCTGCGACAGTTCCTTGCCAATTCCCCCAACCAAGCGGCTGAAAAACAACAGCCAGGATTCGTCCGAAAAAGGCTAGGATACTTTGGTCTTCAGGAACAGGTTGAGCATAAAAATTATAAGAAGAGCTAAACCAGATCACGATACTAGAAACAAAGATAATCGTTCCTGCTTTTTTAACAAAAGACTTGCTGCGGTCATAGGTTTGTCTTAGGATCGTTGACCATTGAGGAAAATGATATGTGGGTAATTCCATGATAAACGGAGCTGTTTCTCCAGCAAACAAACGCGTTTTTTTCAAGCTGATTCCAGAGAAAATAATTGCAGTCATCCCAAGAAAATAGGCAGAAGGGGCTACCCAAGATTGGTGAGGAAAAAAGGCCCCTGCTACTAAGGCAATAATCGGCAACTTTGCAGAACAAGGCATGAATGTCGTGACCATGATCGTCAAACGACGATCTTGCTCGTTTTCAATCGTGCGAGTAGCCATGACCCCTGGTACGCCACATCCCGTGGCAATCAGCATAGGAATAAAGGATTTTCCTGAAAGCCCGAATTTCCGGAAAAGTCGATCCATGACAAAAGCGATCCTCGCCATATATCCGCAGTCTTCTAGAAAGCTCAAGCATAAAAACAATACGATCAATTGCGGTAAAAATCCTAATACTGCTCCCACGCCTGCGATGATGCCGTTCAAGATCAGCTCCTGCATCCATTCCGCTACTTGCCATTCAGCTAACAGTCTGCCAACATGTTCTGGTAGCCACGTTCCAAACAATGTATCATTGATCCAATCTGTCCCCATTGTTCCTACTGTTTGAATAGCCAAGTAATAAATCAGCCACATCACAAATGCAAAGATTGGCAAGGCTAACCAACGATTCGTTGCAATCTGATCGATTTTGTCACTCATCGATAATTGGAAAGAATCATTTGACACGACAGATAGTGCACATAATTGGGTAATAAATTCATAACGTTCATTGACTAGAATCGTTTCACTATCGTCATCCAATAGTTTCTCTGTCAACTGGATCAGTTGTTCGATTTCTTTTTGCTGAGAATTTGTTATCTCATCATCCTCATTCACCTTCTGATCTCTTTCAAAATATTTCATTGCATACCAGCGTTTCTTGCTACTTTTTTCTCCTAGTACATCTTCAATTTCATGTAAAGCTGCTTCTAAACGCGGATCGTATGTACAGGGAACAGGAATAGAAAGCCGTTTTTTTGCAGACTCCTGAATCTTTTCGATTAATTTTTCGATTCCTTGCTTTTTCAATACGCTGATTGGTAAAACTGGTACACCAAGACCATAGGAAAGCTTTTCTAGGTTGATTTTTTTTCCTTCTTTTTTGATGATATCCATCATATTCAGACCAATGATCATAGGAATGCCTAAATCCAATAACTGCATAGTTAAATATAGATTCCGCTCTAAATTGGTAGCATCAATAATGTTGATGATCAGTTCAGGCTGTTCATGAACCAAATAATCTCTTGCAATCACTTCTTCGGGTGTATAAGGAGACAAAGAATAGATGCCAGGTAGGTCTTGAATATGAATGTTCGGATTTTTTTTCAACGATCCTTCTTTTTTTTCTACTGTTACGCCCGGCCAATTCCCTACATATTGATTCGAACCAGTCAAGAGATTGAACAAGCTCGTTTTTCCGCTGTTTGGATTTCCGACTAACGCGATATTCATTCGTTTTCCTCCCTTTGTACCAAGACTAATTCAGCCTCTGACTTTCGTAATGTCAATTCATATCCTCGCACTGTCAGTTCGATTGGATCTCCTAGAGGGGCTAGTTTTCGGATGACTATTTTTACATTTCGCGTCAATCCCATATCCATCAACCGCCGCTTCACTGCGCCTTGTCCGTGGATGGCTACGACGATCCCAGTCTCTCCTGCTTTTAATTGATCAAGAGAGGTCCAGCTTTCAGAGGAAGCAATCTTTTTATTGACAAAGATCTGACTTAGTATTTCCCGACTTACTGCCACTCGATGACTTTTTACCAGTAAAATGGCATTGTTGCCTGATAAATTGACGACGACGATTTTACTTCCGGCAACGACCCCAATATTTTGCAAATGGCGTTTTGTTTTTTCTTCTGTTTCGATTCGTTCGACTTGATAAACGAAGTTTTGCTTTGCCTGAGCTAAGGTCTGCATATTGATTCCTCTCTTGTGAAATAAATCATGTATTGAAATCTTTCATTCTATGTTCTAGTTTTCTCACGTATTACGCAAATAAATGAGAATCATTCTCACATAGAATACTCTCGGTAATTGAGAATGTCAATTACACTTGTGATATTATGAGCGATTCTTTATTATTGATAGATAAAAATGAGAAAAAAATATTTCTTCATAGTTTTCCACAATTTTTTCTCTATTAGATTTGCTATTTTCCCACACGATACTTGTTTTCAGCTCTTTTTTTCAAAAACACAAAACTTAGTATTCCACAGTTTCCACAACACAATATGTAGTGTTTGTTGTTTGACTTTTTTACTAAGAGTTTTATACTATCTATTATAGATAATAAGAATGTGTTTAGAGGAGGCACTCATCATGAACGTAAAAATCTTTTCTAAAAATAATTGCATGCAATGCAAGATGGTCAAACGTTTTTTAACAGAAAATCAAATTGCTTTTGAAGAAGTCAATATCGATGAACAACCGGAAGCAGTAGACTGGTTGAAAGCACAAGGATTCCAAAGTGTTCCTGTCATTACTTCCGATGCAGAAACAGTTATCGGATTCCGTCCTGATCAGTTGCGTAAACTTGCCAGCTAACATGACTAAAAGAATCAAAACAAGATACATGGATTTGAAGGGCTTGAGACAGCACCAGTTTTTGTCGCAAACTTCCAAATCCTTTTTTAAAGCTTAAAAACAATGCAATGATTTGCAATCAAGCATCATCAAATACGAAATGAAGGTTGGGCGTACGTATGAGTCTTAAAAATTTACAAGATGTCAGTTATTTCAAGCTGAATAATGAAATCAATCGACCAGTCAATGGTCAAATCCCTTTGAATAAGGATAAAGAAGCTTTGGCTGCCTTTTTTGAAGAAAATGTCAAACCAAATACGATGACTTTTCCATCTATTATGGAAAAAATCAATTACTTGATCGAACAAGAATATATAGAAGCAGAATTCATCCAATTATATTCACCATCATTTATTGAAAAGCTATATCAATTTTTGGACGAACAACATTTTTCTTTCAAATCTTTTATGGCTGCTTACAAATTTTATTCTCAATATGCGTTGAAAACCAACGACGGTTCCGCTTATCTGGAAACTTATGAAGATCGAGTAGCCTTCAATGCGCTTTACTTTGCGAACGGGGATGAAGAATTAGCACTTGCTCTTGCAGATGAAATGATCCATCAACGTTATCAGCCAGCTACACCTTCTTTCTTGAATGCTGGACGTAAACGTCGGGGCGAATTGGTGTCTTGTTTCTTGACTCAAGTCACTGACGATATGAACTCTATCGGGCGCTCAATCAACTCTGCTTTGCAATTGTCCCGTATTGGTGGCGGCGTAGGGATTACTTTATCAAATCTTCGTGAAGCCGGCGCTCCTATCAAAGGATACGAGGGTGCTGCGAGTGGTGTCGTTCCAGTCATGAAATTATTCGAAGATAGTTTCAGCTATTCTAATCAATTAGGTCAGCGTCAAGGAGCTGGTGTGGTTTATTTGAATGTGTTCCATCCAGACATTATTGCTTTCCTTTCAGCAAAAAAAGAAAATGCAGATGAAAAGATTCGCGTAAAAACTCTTTCTCTTGGTGTGATCGTACCTGATAAATTTTATGAATTGACACGTAAAAACGAAGATATGTATTTATTTAGTCCATATAGTGTCGAAAAAGAATATGGTGTTCCATTCTCTTATGTAGATATTACAGCTGAGTATGATCGTCTAGTTGCAAATCCAAACATTCGCAAACAAAAAATCAAAGCGCGTGATCTTGAAAATGAAATCTCAAAATTACAACAAGAATCTGGCTATCCTTACGTAATCAATATTGATACAGCGAACCGCGAGAATCCAATCGACGGCAAGATTATCATGAGTAATTTATGTTCAGAGATTTTACAAGTTCAAACGCCTTCTGTGATCAACGGCAAACAGGAGTATGAAGTATTAGGAACAGATATCTCATGTAACTTAGGTTCGACAAATATCGTGAATTTGATGCAAAGCCCTAACTTTGGTCAATCTGTGCGTACGATGACTCGTGCATTGACATTTATTACAGATGCATCTGATATCGATGTCGTACCACCGATCCAAAACGGAAATAAGCTGAATCATACGATTGGATTAGGTGCCATGGGCTTACACACTTATCTTGCAAAAGAACAAATGGAATATGGCTCAGAGGATTCATTAGACTTTACAAATATTTATTTCATGCTGTTGAATTATTGGACACTTGTTGAAAGCAACAATATCGCTCGTGAAAGAAAACAAGTTTTCCATAATTTTGAAAAATCAGCTTATGCTGATGGCACTTATTTCGAAAAATACGTAACTGGAGAATTCCAGCCAAAATCAGAAAAAGTCAAAGCATTGTTTGAAGGGATTTTTATTCCAACTGCTGAAGATTGGAATACCTTGAAACAAGCAGTAATGAAAGATGGGCTATATCACCAAAATCGCTTGGCAGTAGCACCAAATGGCTCAATTTCATATATCAATGATACGAGTGCAAGCATTCATCCTATCACTCGCATGATCGAAGAACGCCAAGAGAAGAAAATCGGTAAAATTTATTACCCAGCGCCTTATTTATCCAATGAGACGATTCCATATTACACTTCTGCTTATGATATGGACATGCGTAAAGTAATCGATGTTTATGCAACGGCACAACAACACGTCGATCAAGGCATGAGTTTGACTTTATTCATGCGTTCTGAAATCCCAGAAGGTATTTATGAATGGAAGACAACAACGAAGCAAACGACACGTGATTTGAATATTTTAAGACATTACGCTTTCCATAAAGGAATCAAATCCATTTATTATGTACGTACCTTTACTGATGATGCAGAAGAAATCGGAAGCAATCAATGTGAAAGCTGCGTGATCTAATATCATAGATAGATTCGCTTATTCATATTTTAATTAAAGGAGCATTCTCATGTCAGAAACATATTATGAAGCAATAAACTGGAATGAAATTGAAGATATCATTGATAAATCCACTTGGGAGAAGCTGACAGAGCAATTTTGGCTAGATACACGTATCCCACTTTCAAATGACCTAGATGATTGGCGCACATTGTCTCAATTGGAAAAAGATACAGTAGGACATGTATTCGGCGGTTTGACACTGCTGGATACTGTCCAATCTGAAAGCGGTATGGATCAGTTGCGTAAAGATGTCCGTACTCCCCATGAAGAAGCCGTTTTGAACAATATCCAATTCATGGAATCCGTCCATGCCAAAAGTTATTCTTCTATTTTTAGTACACTGAACACGAAAAAAGAAATCGAAGAAATTTTTGACTGGACGAATACGAATCCTTATCTGCAAAAAAAAGCTGAGCGTATTAATGAAATCTACAAACACGGTACACCGCTAGAAAAGAAAATTGCCAGCGTCTTTTTAGAAACATTCTTGTTCTATTCAGGTTTTTATACTCCTCTTTATTATTTAGGAAACAACAAATTGGCAAACGTAGCAGAGATCATCAAACTGATCATCCGAGATGAATCGGTACATGGAACCTATATCGGTTACAAATTCCAATTAGGTTTCAACGAATTACCTGAAGCAGAACAAGAAACGTTAAAAGACTGGATGTACAATCTTCTTTATGAGCTTTATGAAAACGAAGAACGTTATACAGAAGAATTATACGATCCAATCGGTTGGACAGAAGAAGTCAAAACATTCCTACGCTATAATGCCAACAAAGCATTGATGAACCTAGGGATGGACCCACTCTTCCCAGATACTGCCAATGATGTCAACCCAATCGTAATGAACGGGATTTCAACAGGCACAAGCAACCATGACTTCTTCTCACAAGTCGGAAACGGCTATTTGTTAGGTCATGTAGAAGCGATGAAAGATGACGATTATTTGATTGGATTGGAATAAGGATAAAAAATTACGCACAAGAATATTCTATTCTTGTGCGCTTTTTTTATTCCACGACAATTTGTTTTTGTGTATCCGATGTTTGCGAAAAATCAATAGTAAAGCGACCCATCTGCTCATCATAGGTAATTCCTTCACTCATGCTTTGAATAGCTTCAAAATCATTTGGTAATTCAATCGTTATTTTCGTCTTTGTATGAGCAAGATCAGCAAACGTATAACTTTTTTCTTGTTCGTTTATTTTCTTTAATACAGAAAGTGGTTTATCTGTTTTTAATCCATCTAATTCTCCACCAGTATTATCCCAAAAATTGATACCCAAATAACCGGATTCTTTTACTTTTACTGCTTGAATTTTTGGAGTATTTTGAAGAATAGTAACTGGTTCTTTTTCTGCATATTCTTTTAAACCTTTTTCGTTCACTCCGGGTAATATCACATATGCATAAGCTTCATTGATTGGATGTTTTCCATGATTGATCAAAAACTTCCGATAACTTCCATGATAAACTTCATCACTAGGAAATGATTCGTTGATTTCCCTATAATTACCTTGCCGTGCTTCACTTATCACTTTTACTGTTTCTTTCTCAGGAAAATAATAACCGATCGATGTTTCTGGTTGACTTGATTGTAACAATAACCATTCTTTTTCACTTTGTTCGGTTGGCTGGGTAATTTCTCCTGTTTCTGTTACAACTTTATAAGTAAACTGATCGTTTAATAAACGATTATCTATAATCGTTTCAATAGACGCATTTGTGTTACCGGTAATTCCCGAACCAAGCGCAATCAATTGATCGTCAAGCACAAACCACGATTTTTTCCCTTTGACATCCATTGGCAAAACTGTCCCATTATTCTTTGTTCCAGTTTTATTTAGAGCCATACCTACCACTGCCTGACCTTCATTTGATACACCGCCAACGGCTTTCTCATTTGATCGCACAGTCGTAAAAGAAGAGATTTCATCTTTTAAAGGGACTGTATCGACCGTTGTTCCTGGCAATCGATAAGGATCGACAGTCGGCCAATAGCTCTTACCGAATTGTACATCATCCTCATTATATAAGTAGACCATCCCATCCGATGTATGCCAACCACGTTTGTTTTCTTTATTTCCTGCTTCAAAAGAAGAGATACGGTTCGAATACATACTGATTCCTACCATATACTTACTGGTACGCTGAACAAAACGATCCATTTTATGATACATTTTTGTCCCTATGAATGGTAAATCCTTCCCTAAAATCGTCTGGTCTTCTAATAAGGATAGTGTCATGACCAGATCATTATAATCTCTTACATTCGTTATATAATACGAAGGGTTCAATTGCATCCAATATTTAACTGCTTCTTTTAGTTCCTTTTGCTTATCTTCTGGTGCAAATTTTGAAACAATCAATAAATTATACATCGTTGAAGACCCGTATCCTACCTTCGTCTTTGAAGGCGCACGCGAAATAGCGCGTCCATTCACCATGGGAAGCATTTCACCTTGGTAAATCAAAGGAATAAAGGCCTTCTCTACATTTTCTACGAAAGCGTGAATGTCATCAGAAGCTGCTGCATAAGAAGTCCCATCCACAATCGTAAAAATCTGTCCGACTCCTTTGATTAGTACATTCCCGTAAGAACCTGTATAAGGAATATCATTATGCTGGATAAAGGAACCATCTGCGTAAAACCCATCTCCACTTGTCACGAGTTGAAAAACATCTTTGATCCCATTCACTGCTTGATGGATTTTTGTGGCATCTTTTTGTAAAATACCTACTCCTAAAACAGTCAATGATAAGTCTGTTCGATTGGCACCAGTCGTTGAAAAGTTAGGGATAAATGCAAGGTCTACAAATGAATCTTGTGGTTTAGTATATAATTGCTGGAATGGATCAGGTACATATTGATTTAAAATAGCTGTATATTGTTGGATTTTTTCACTGGATAGCTCTTGGTGCAACAGTAGAAGGATATTCACAAATTTTTGTGGGATACCAATTTGCCAATCCCACCAATTTCCATAATACTTTTTCCCATCATATCCTTTTTTGGTAATCATAAAATCGATTCCCTCTTTAATTGCTGCAGCAACCTCTGGCTGTTGATAAAGTGTTGTCCCTTTTGTCTTATAGGCATAAGTAAGTTTCTGGAGTTTCGTAAATTGTGTCGTCAAATCTGCTGAAGAAGTATTTCCCGATTCAAGTGGCCATAGATAGGTCCGGTCAGGTGATTGATCCAATGTTTGATATAAATTTTCCGCTTCTTTTGATAACGCTTCTATATATGCTCTTAATGACTCATTTTCCGGACTTTCTTTTTCAAAGACAAGTTGACTTTTCCATCGTTCTTCCATCTTTTGAAATTCATCTTCCTCGGCAAAGGTTGATATACTCATTCCAAATAAACTAATTAAACTAAGCATACTCATCAAAAGAATCCTTCTACCCAAACCTTTTTTCTCCTTCTCCATCTTTGCTCCCTCTTTCTCATCAGATTGTATGAATATACAGAGGCTAAAATCACATTTATCTTAGTGAATGAGAAAACCGCTTAACCTCTACTTTTTGGACAAATATGTGAACGGACGTATCTCACTTTTCCTTTTTTAAGCTAAAATACCAAACGCACTTAATGCAATGGAAAGAATCAAAATGATCCAGATTACTCGTGTGGAATTCAATTTCTTTTGTCCCAACATCCAATAAGTTAATAAAACAAGTAACACCGGAACAAGAGAGGGTAAAATAGCGTCTAATGTATCTTGAATAACTAATTCCACACCATCTTTTTTATAAACAAATGGGACCGTTGCCTTTACCACGGAAGGAATCAAAGCACCAATTACCGTGACACCTAAAACTGTTGCGGCATTAGTGAATGCAGATAATTTGTTTTTCAAAGTTGTGACAAGTTTGACTCCTTGTTTGTATCCTAATGGTAATAACGCAGCCCGTCCAAATAACAAAACGATATTCGCGATGACCCAAATCACACATCCAACAATTGAGCCACTTTGAACTAATGTTCCTGCAATCGATCCAAAAATCGTTCCCCAAATCACATGGAACAATGAATCACCTACGCCAGCAAGAGAACCCATTAAAGCTGTTTTTAAGGCAATGATTGTGTCTTTTGCTTTGTAACCATCTTCTTCTTCGATTGCCACATCAATCCCCATGATCAAATTTCCGAAAATCGCGTTGGTATTGAAGAATTGATTATGTGTACGCATCATATCTTGTAAGTGTGATTCGTCATTACCATAGAATTTTTTCAATACTGGTAATATCCCATATAAATAGCCAGAACTCATCATTCGTTCATAGTTCCAGTTCAGCTGACTTCCTAAAATATAGCGCCAACTAATCGCATTCAGCTCTTGTTTTGTTAATTTCTGGTTATTCATCCCCATCATATCCTCCTTCAAATGTTCCATTATTTGTGGCTGTCACTGTCGGATGTTCTGCTTTTTCACTATCTTTTTTAAATACAATAATTGCAGCAATCACACCGACGATTGAGACACCAAGCATTGGCACTTGTAAATAAGCGGCTAAAAAGAAACCCAATAGTAAATAAGGAATATATTGTTTTGTTGGAAGGTAATGCAACAAGATTCCCACACCCACGACTGGTAACACCCCACCAGCAGTTTTTAGTCCATTCATCAACCATTCTGGTGTATTTTCTGTGATCGTTGAAACAGCAGCATCACCGACTAAAAGCATCAATAAAATCGGAATGGCTCGTGATAATCCCCAAAGAAAAGAGCCAGATAAGACTAATCGCGGTATACGATTGATTTTCATATCATCAATTGCTCTATCTACACGATGCAAGAGATAAACATTACAAAAGCGAGCGACTACATCAAGTTGCAACATCAATAAAGATACTGGAACAGCCAATCCTATACCATACTCTGCACCTTTCCCAGAGATAACCGCAAATACTGTTCCCAAGACGGCTCCTGTGAAATAATCAGGAACTGATGCCCCACCGAAAGCCGCAATCCCTAGTCTCATTAGTTGCAATGTACCTCCAACCATCAATCCTGTTTTTAAGTCTCCCATAATCATTCCTGAAATCATACCTGCGATGGCTGGTTGTGTTAATGTATTTGAAATAAGCGAATCATTGATTGCAATAAAAGCATAAACCGTAATAAGAATAATTTGATACGCTGCTAAGTGCATACTTTCTTCCTCCTCATTTTTATTTAATTTCTCAGTTTATCCATGAAGTCAACAACTGGATCATTTGGTACCAATTGAGCGGTTACATTTATATCCATTGCTGCAATTGATTCGAACACATCAATTTCTTCTTCTAATACTTTGATACTTTTTGTTATGTCTTTTGATCCCTCTTTATAACTCATATTTCCAACATTTACGTGTGTTAGCTTTCCTCCGGCTTTCAAATAACGTAAGACATCTGTTGGATTTTTGAATACTAGGAATAGACGCTGTTTTCCATACTTTCCTGAACGTATATTTTTCGCAGCAGATTCAACCGGCAAAACTGAAAGTCTCATCGATGTAGGCGCTGCCATTCTTAAGGAAGATTTTTGTAACGAATCTGCTGCTGCTTCATCGTTGATTACAATGATACGCTGTGTGTGCAAACTGGGCGCCCAGATGCCCGCAACTTGTCCATGGATCAAACGCTCGTCTATCCTGACATTCACGATATTTTCTTTTCCTTTATATGCCTCATACAATTGGCTATTATCCTTTGGTAGGCTTGGTTCTTTTTCGATTTCTGTTTGTTTCATTTTTTGCTTCACATCAACAATGCCAGTTGTTGCTGCTTGGATCAATTCTTTTACCGTAGCAGTTGAATTCAACGTTGCTTCTATGACTAATGGTAAAGACATCCCTGCAATAATTTCCACATTTTCTGATTCTAGATAGTTACTTAATGCTACATTACATGGCGTACCACCTAAAAGATCTGCAATAATCAAGGATGAGCCGTTAAGGGCTTTCATTTTTTTTAATAATTCTTCTTCGAATTGCCGATTGTCCCCATCAGGCGTCAACGCAACGACATGAACATGATCTTGCTTTCCGACGATCATTTCTAAACTTGCCTTGACGCCTTCAGCCATACTGCCATGACTAATCAATATAATATTCTGCATCACTTTTCCTCCCCAAAAATAAAATCCTACTTAACATATTATCTTTTGTACAAGCACACTATAACATAGTTTATCTCATTCGTAAACCTAACATCTTAACATATTATGTTTTTTTATTTCTGTACAATTATCTAAAAAGTATCAGCATACAAAAAGGTGAGAGGCAAAAGTAACTCTTAAACTTTTGCCTCTCACCTTTTTAACTATTTCCTTATTCTATACTTTTTCCAGTTGTTTCCTCATAGTCTCTTTTCATGATGGCCCATGATTTCTCAATGTCTTCGTCTAAACCAAATAATCCACTACGGCCGATGATATAGATATCTGGTCCGGCATGATCAATTCGCTTAAATGATTTTCGATTCGAAGATCCGTCCATTTCAATCAAATAATGATATCCCTTTTCTTGACGAAGTTTTCTTAAATCAACGATTTTATCTAATGTGCTTTCGATGAAGCGCTGTCCAGCAAAACCGGGATCGACTGTCATGATAGTGATTTTATCCACTAAATCAATATAAGGGAAAATAGTTTCAATAGGTGTTTCAGGATTTAATACGACTCCTGCTTTTAGTCCTACAGCATGGATCTGATCAATCAATCGAAAGGCTAGCCCATCTAAACATTCGACATGCATACAAATCCATTCGCATTTTTGTGAAATCAATTGATTCACCCAAAAACTTTGGTCTGTGACCATTAAATGGGCAGACATTGGTAAATGACTGATTTTTCGCACTTCCTCAATGAACCATGGAGACAATGTCAGATTAGGTACATAATGGCCATCCATGATATCGATATGATAAGAATCGACATGCTGATTCAAAAACTCAATTTGTTCCTTAAATTTATCCAGATCCATCGTCATTAAAGATGGTGAGAACAAAACTTTACTCATATATAAGACTCCTTTATTTAAAAATCAATGATTGAATCCCCGACTAAATGAAGGACTTAGAAAATCTGAATGTCTCCCAAGTCAATATCTTCTTCTTCCTTTTCCACTACGGATTCGACTTCTTTTCCCACATCTTTTTTAATAATTGCCAAAACAACGGCTGTCACAAGAACATTCACTAAGATTGCTATCACGCCTGCCCAAGGTCTGGACATCGTCGGAATCATCAATACACCGCCAAAGGGTACTGTTGCATCGGCGCCTAGGATCATTGTCGTTGCACCACCAGCAAATCCGCCAATAGCCGTAGCAACCACACCTCGGACGATATCATTCATCACTAGTGGGATCACACCTTCGACAATATTGATCACACCCATTGGAACAGCTGATTTCAATGTTTCGACTTCCACTTTTGTATAGATATTTTTCCGAAATATTTTTGCGACAAAGTAAGCTAATCCAAACCCGATAGGCGTCGCCGTATTCACCAATTGGAGGGCTGTAATTGGCCCATTGATTCCTTCTGCTTGCATTGTGAGAACAAAAGCAAAAACCGTTTTGTTAATTGGTCCACCATAATCAACGCCACTTAGTAAGCCGATCACACCGCCAAAAATCAACAAGGACGAATTACCTAATCCTTCTAAGAAATTCGTAAGAATAGACGTAAACAAGGCAACAGGAGTTCCAATGATATAGACCATGATTAACCCACCTAGGATAGAAGCAACAAAGGGAATAATCAATGTTGGCATCAGTCCTTTTGCCCAATTTGGGACTTTCACATGGTTTAAAATAGCTAACACGAGAAATCCAGAAAGATAGCCACCTAATATCCCTCCAATAAAACCAGCCCCAATAGCATTCGCTGTCAATCCGATGATGAACCCTGGAGCAATCCCTGGTTTTGCTGCAATAGAATAAGAAATCCCCGTTGCAATGACTACAGGAAGTAACCCTAAACCAGCGCCTCCCATTGTTGCTAAAGCATCAAAAAAAGAAAATTCACCTTGTACCAGTGTTCCTTGACTTGTCCCACCGAACGCCATCCCGATAGCAATCAAGAATCCTGCTCCACAAACGATTGGAATCAAATAAGAAATCGCTGTCAATAAATGTCCCTTTAAATTTAACTTTTTTATCTTTTCCATCTTTTTTCCCTCCTTATGATCAAGCAAGTTGTTTTTCAATTATTTCTTGTGCTTTTTCGATCAGTTTATTGGGTGACTTTACGGCGATTTCAGTGGGGACTTGAATGATACGTTTTCCTTCAAATCGTTCTCTGCCGCTTATTTTCACATCAATTGCCAGAATCACGAGATCTGCTTCTTTTATTTGCTCTGGGGTTAATTCATTCTCGATTCCAATCGTTCCTTGCGTTTCGATGTGCATCTCGTGTCCTGCTTTTTTGGCTGCATTTTCTAATTTTTCTTGTGCAATATACGTATGGGCAATCCCAACTGTACATGCGGCTACTCCTATGATCTTCATGTTTTCTTCCTCCTTTTTATGATGCAAATGCTGCGATGACCTCTTTTGTCTCTTTTGCTTTAATCAATTGTTCAACAACTTCATCGTTTCCTAATTTCCTTGCAAATAAAGATAACAACTTCAAGTGAGTTTTAGCCCCATCATTATCATTACCCACAGCAAACAAAATAATTCCTTTTACCCCTTTACCATCTAATGTTTCCCAAGGGATTTCTCGAGCTGTCACTCCAATTGCTACCCCGATCTTTTTGACAGATGCACTTTTTCCATGAGGAATTGCAATGTAGTTCCCAATACCTGTCTGCCCTTCTTTCTCACGAGCATATATATCTTTCATAAATTCTTTTATATCGGTGATATACGCATTTTCCAACAATATAGTTGCTAATTCTTCAAGTACTTCTTCTTTTGTCGTTCCTGCTAAGTTTGTTTTGATCGTATTCGGATCGATGATGTTTGTTACTTCCATGGCATTTCCACTCCTTCACGCTTGTTTTACGACTTCAACGCCTTTTTCGATTAGTTTATTGGGTGATTTGATGGCGATTTCCGTCGGTACTTGAATGATACGTTTTCCTTCAAATCGTTCTCTGCCACTTATTTTCACATCAATTGCCAGAATCACGAGATCTGCTTCTTTTATTTGCTCTGGGGTTAATTCATTCTCGATTCCAATCGTTCCTTGCGTTTCGATGTGCATCTCGTGTCCTGCTTTTTTGGCTGCATTTTCTAATTTTTCTTGTGCAATATACGTATGGGCAATCCCAACTGTACATGCGGCTACACCTACGATTTTCATCTTTTGTCTCTCCTTATTTTCTTTTCTTTAATGTTTGAATAAATCTTTCGTCCGCTAAACATCTCATAAAATTTGCTATTTTCTTCTTTTTTTCCGTAGTTTCGTTTGGTGAAAGCAATACAAAAAGAATCAAATCGACTTGTTCGATTGCTTCGTTCCATTGAATAATGGTTTTTTTGGGATACAAAATGATGATTTTTGATTCAGTGATCAACTCATGTTCAATATGAGGAAGAATGATCCCCTCTTCAATTTGAATATTTCCATTTTGTTCACGCATAAGAAAAGCTTCCATCAATATACTTATTTTCTCTTCTTCTCCAGGATAAAGTGAACTTGCTAACCAATGATATGCCTCTCGTTGAGAAGTAACGGATACTTCGATTCTTTCGATGAACTCATCTTTCATTATAGATTTCCCCAATCTTTTTCTGGATTCGTGATTGATCATCTGCTGTTAGCATCGCACTAACAAGTAATGTATGGACTCCTAATCGTGAGCGGATTCCAACTGTTGTCAAAATCAATTCGATGTTCGGATTTTTTTCTAAAGCCGTACGATAGTTTTTTGTCGCAATGACATCTACTATATTTAAGTCTGGAAATTTTTTGATGATTTTTGCTTTCAACAATTCAGAAGTTCCAATACCTGTCGTACACATAATCAATGTCTGAATCGGTAATTGTTGTGTTTCTAACATCCGTGCGAAATACAACGTTATGAAGCCAATCTCATCTGCATTGATTAGAGGTAATTTGAAGTGCTGACTGACTTCTTTAGATACTTCAGACACACTGTTATAGATTTTTTCATAGGTCAGCTGAATTTGGTCCAACAAGCCATTTTTTACGTGGATACGGTTTTTTAAGCGATTGATCATTGGTTTGATATGATTGGCTAGATCAATAAAAATACTTTCATTTGTCACTTTCATATTGATTCGTTTGCCTACTTCTTCTAAATAGTAAGTAGTGATTTTTTCTACCTCTTCTGGAAATTTTTTTATTTCTTTTGTTGTTTTTTCCATTCTTGAGGAAACTAGATACTGATAGAGATAGTAAGATTCATTCACAGATAACGAAGTTGCCAGATATTTTTCAACATTTTGTATAACGATTTCGGCTGTTTTTTTAATTTGGTTATCTTTTTCAAAGAATTCAATTTGTTCCGTGGTTAGTTCCTCTTCTCTGGCGGGAGCACTCCTTTTCCTTGAGCGACTGATCAAGATATACAGATGTGAAAAAATATTGACATTGTAAGGATAAGGAAGTCCACCTTCTAATATTTTTTCGATTAGCTTTAATTGATCTGAAACGAACAAGACATCGTAACGATTGAAATTGAACGTTTTCGAAGCATTTATTTCATCTATATCAAGGATATTCATGCGCCAAATAACTTCTGCAAGCCCGCTACGTATATCTTCTTCTAAACCTTTGATGGCTAATGTCCGATTTTTTCGAATCAATTGAAGATCAAACTTCCTCAACTTTTGGGCGATACTTTTCTCATCATTGGAAATTGCCGAATCACCCACCTCGTAGGCATTAAAAAGCTCAGATATCCTGATTGCTCTTGGTGAAGACAGTAAAAGTTCCTCCATTACACGATTCTGACGTTCATTTGGCGATAGACTAATTGATAGATTATTTGTTTCTTTGTTTCGTTCAATAAATTTTTCGTAGTCTAATTTATACCCTTTCCCCTTTTCTGATAAAATCAAGTGACCATTTTGAAATTCTGTATTTATTTTTTTTACTAAGCGGTAGACCGTTTTAGTCGAGGTATCTAATAAATCAGCTAATTCTTCTGAAGTCATGTAATGATTTTGTTTTGACAATAGTAGCACTAATTTATTTTCTCGATTCATTTGACTAGTCATGATCCTTCCCCCTTTGTATCTTTATCATAACCATTTTTACCCCATCTGTTTCACTGAAATTTGTCCATTGCATCAGACATTTTTGTATCCGCTTTCTAAAATGTGATGTTTTATCCCAATTTACTTCTATTATTTTTATAAAGTTCCACTAAATTTATCTACCGTCATAATTTTATTTACTTCTGCAATAGCAGACTTTATGGGTTTTAATTGATTTGGATATGTTAACATGTTATCCTATTAGATAATGATGATGAAAGAAAGGAAGACTTCTAGTATGATTCCTAAATACGAGCAAATCAAGCAAGACTTACTTGAAGAAATCAAAAACCACCACTTTATTCCTGGTGATAAATTTTACTCAGAAGCAGATATCAAACGGAAATATTCTGTTAGTTCAATTACTGCAGTCAAGGCTCTCAATGAACTAACTGCTGCAGGCTATCTCTATCGTATCCAAGGAAAAGGAACATTCGTTTCAAAATCAAAAGTTTCTCAAAGTGTGAAATTCTCTGATATCGAACTACATTCTTTAGATAAAGAAAAAGTTAAAGTACTCTCGATTGAGGAAGAAAATGAAATGGATATTTTAAAGGAATTAGGCTTACCAGCAAATGCTTCTTACTATAAAATTAAACGTGTTCGTTTCTTTGAAGACACACCCTTTTTGGTCCACATCACTCACTTACCAAAAAAATTAGTGAAAGAACCAATAGCAAAAGATATTTCTGTCTATTCAAGTATATACGAAAAAGTTCGTAAAGATTTTGGGATTGATCTTTTTTCCCTTGCTTCTGTGGAAACAAATGAAATTGTTTTCCCAGAGCATGCAGAACTACTTAATCTATTGAATCTAAGTTTCCGAGAACCTGTTGTACAACAAATCAAACACTCTTACTTAGCAGATCAAAGTGTAGCAGAATATATCATCAGTTATAAACATTGGAAATACTTTAAAACAAAAATTGAAGTGGAAGCGGAATAGCTTTCACTTTTTTGTTTGCTCTCTTCTAAGAAACTTTTTTAAATCCTCTTGAATACTCGCTTTTTTTTTCTAAATACGTTATACTATTTTTAAGTTAATATGTTAACATTTTAAGAGGAGGTAGCTATGAATCTTCAACAAAAAAAGGAAATGTTGATTGAATTGGGAACATTTGTAGATAAAAATTGGTTGGATGAACAATTTGAATGGTGCATGATGCGTATCAAAAAAAATATGGTTCGTTTCGGGTTAGATTTCCCTTCAGCTTGTGCAACAAACGGAAAATATCGAATCAAAAAAAATGATGATTGGACAAATGGTTTTTGGACGGGAATGCTTTGGTTATCTTATGAATGGACAAAAGAAGAGAAATTTCTAGTACGTGCAATGGAAAATATCCATAGCTTTCAAAAACGCTTAGACCAACACTTCATCCTTGATCATCATGATATCGGTTTTCTTTATAGTTTATCTGCTGGAGCCGGGTATAAAGTCGTGGATAGTCAGTTGTGTAAAGAATCGCTTTTACAAGCTGCGAATATTTTAGTGGCAAGATTTCAGAACGAAGGGAATTTTATCCAAGCTTGGGGAGCATACGGTGATCCTCTCGAATACCGCTTGATTATTGATTCTTTGATCAATCTTCCTTTGTTGTTCCAAGCATGTACGCTTTCTAATGACCCACATTATAAAGAAGTGGCTTTCAAGCATTACCAGACATTGTTGCATACCGTGATTCGTGAAGATGCCACGACTTTCCATACCTATTATTTTGACTCAAACACAGGAGTTCCAACACATGGTGCAACACATCAAGGTCATAGTGATGAGTCGATCTGGGCTAGAGGGCAAAGTTGGGCGATTTTAGGGATTCCACTAAACGAGCGATACTTGCATTCTGCTCCTTTTCCGTTGAACTACAAAGCGATCGTCGATGTTTTCTTAGAACATTTACCTCAAGATCTTGTACCTTACTGGGATTTTGATTTCAATGATGATTTTCCATCAGATAAAGACAGTTCTTCTCTAGCGATTGCTGCATGTGGATTATTAGAAGCAGAAAAAATGGAAGCGTATCCTGAAGCAAAAGAAATAGCAAAAGGAATGATTTATCAATTAGGAACACACTATACTGCTAAAAATGATCCAGAAAATGAAGGAATTCTTTTACATGGCGTTTATGCTCATGCGGAAGGAAAAGGAGTCGATGAGCCAAATCTATGGGGCGACTACTTTTATTTAGAAGCGCTTATGCGTTTAGCAAAACCTGAATGGAACACTTACTGGTAAGGAGAATGAATATACATGCAAACATTTAAAATAAAAGACGAATTTTTAGTCGACGGTATTCCTACAAAAATCATTAGTGGGGCAATCCATTATTTCAGAATACCCCCTTCTCAATGGGAGCACAGTTTATATAATTTAAAAGCACTAGGAGCAAATACGGTTGAAACTTATATTCCGTGGAATCTTCACGAACCACAAGAAGGTTCCTTTGATTTTTCCGGATTCAAAAATGTCGTTCGATTTGTAAAAATTGCACAAGAATTAGACTTGATGGTAATTTTACGTCCTTGCGCCTACATTTGCGCTGAATGGGAATTTGGTGGATTACCTGCTTGGTTATTGAAAGAACCTAATATAAGAGTACGTTCTACCGATCCTCGATTTATGGAAAAATTGAAAAATTATTATCAAGTACTTCTACCAAAACTTGCACCTCTTCAGATCACACAAGGTGGTCCAGTCATCATGATGCAGCTCGAAAATGAATACGGTTCTTACGGAATGGAAAAATCTTATTTACGCCAAACAAAAGAATTGATGCTTGCACATTCGATTGATGTTCCTTTATTTACCTCCGATGGTGCTTGGCTAGAGGTGTTAGATGCTGGTACATTAATTGATGAAGACATTTTTGTGACTGGTAATTTTGGAAGCCACTCAAAAGAAAATGCGCAGGTCTTAAAAGAATTTATGCAGAATCATCAAAAAAATTGGCCGATCATGTGTATGGAGTATTGGGATGGATGGTTTAATCGATGGGGAGAACCTATCATTACGCGTGATCCCGAAGAATTAGCAACTGAAGTAAAAGAGATGTTAGAAATTGGTTCCTTGAATCTTTATATGTTCCACGGGGGAACAAATTTTGGTTTTTATAATGGGTGTTCTGCTCGAGGCAATACAGATCTTCCGCAAATCACAAGCTATGATTACGATGCACTATTAAACGAAGCTGGACAACCTACTGAGAAATATTATGCAGTTCAAAGGGTCATCAAAGAAGTTTGTCCATCTGTT
This sequence comes from Enterococcus sp. E5-162, assembly GCF_035725965.1. Classification (NCBI taxonomy): domain Bacteria; kingdom Bacillati; phylum Bacillota; class Bacilli; order Lactobacillales; family Enterococcaceae; genus Enterococcus; species Enterococcus sp. E5-162. The sequence continues at coordinate 192,000 of NZ_JAPRFV010000004.1, forward strand.
TGGCAAGCAGAGCCCCGAACAAAAACGTTAAAAAATCTAGGGACTTATCCGGTAAATAGAAGCGTTTCTCTATTTCATATAAAAGAACAGATCTGTGAAGAAATCAAAACAGATTACCCTTTGACAATGGAACAAGCAAGCAATGGCTACGGCTATTTATTATATTCACTTACCTTAAAAAATTACGGACATAAAAATAAATTACGTTTAATCGAAACAAACGATCGTGCACAAATATATATTGACGGCAAATACGACCAAACGCAAACACAAGAAACACTGGGTGATGAAATGATGATTGAAGGACAAAAAAATCAGCCCACTATCGCATTAGATGTTCTAGTTGAGAATTTAGGAAGAGTTAATTACGGTGCAAAATTGAATAGTCCCTCCCAATCAAAAGGGATTCGCAATGGTGTCATGCAAGATATCCATTTCCATCTTGGATACCGCCATTACCCATTGACTTTCGAACAAGCTCAACTAGATAAAATCGACTATTCCGCTGGCAAAGACCCATCACAGCCTTCTTTTTATCAATTTGAGTTTGATCTTGCTGAAGAAGCAGATGCTTATATCGATTGTTCTTTATATGGTAAGGGGATCGTCATCGTCAATGGATTCAATCTCGGGAGGTACTGGAATCATGGGCCTGTTTTATCACTATATTGTCCAAAAGATGTACTAAAAAAAGGCAGAAATGAAGTGGTTATTTTTGAAACAGAAGGTATATCAATTGATACATTGATTTTTTCAGATCAACCAATAAAAAAAGATTTGTCATGAACGATCCAAAATAATCATCCTGTAAATTAGCTTATACAAAAAGGGAGTCCTACGAAAATCATTGTTCGATTTTCAAAGCGGATTCCCTTATATAGTGAATAGCTTTTCTATCATTATTTCTCTTAATCAAGTACAAGTGATTACTTCTCGTCCGAAAATCTCAATTTGTGTTAATGCTGGGAATGGTGACGTATCTTCTGCTTTTTTCAAATTTTTCAAAGTAACTGAACTCGTCATTTTTTCAGGAAAGTAAAACGATTGAAATTCAAGCGTATCTGTTGTTGCTACTTTTATTGTTTCTCCATCAGAAAAACAAATAGAAACTTCTGTCCAATAGCTATCATGTGGATAATCTCCTCGAAACAAAAGATTTACTCGATCGGTTTGGATTGAGCGTCCAAAGTCGATCGTCAAAGTTGCATCTTTTTGCTGATTGATTCCCCAAGAAGTAAATGGATAGGATCCATGTGAGCGATTACCAAACTTTCCGTCAATCGCATTTTTAGCAAAAAAAGTCACATCATTTCTCGTCTCTACATTAGCGTATGCATGTGGATATGCTCCACTGATCAATTTTTGATCATGAGGGTTTGTAGATACATTCCGATAGCTTTCCACTTCAAAATCATAGGCTTTACGAACATATATGTGATGTCTTTTTGAACGAAATCCCGTCTCTACTGAAGCTTTCGTTTCTTCTAGCGGAATCACATATTCCCATTTCTTCTCTGGAATATAAAGAAGTGTCGGTGCCAATGTTTCATCTAATTGCACAACAAAATAGTGATCATTTTTCTCTTTCGTTATGACCAGTTTGTCTCCTACTTCATATGTGTGATTTTTGATTGCTAAAACTGCTATTTCTTCTCCATTTGCAGAAAATGCGGTTTCTTTTTTCTCGTGATCGATTTTGCCAATAACTACTTGATTATTTTTATTTTTTAGATCAATTTGGATCATTTTTTTCTCCTCCATTTATTATTCCGCCAACTAAACAAATAAAGCGATGGGTGCCAGGTTCGATTTTCTTTTTCAAATAGGGAAGATTGGTTCTTGGAAAGAATACAGAAGTATTTGGTTCTAGTACCTGAATACCTGCTTCTTCATACCCCTCGATTGCAATGATTTGAGACACATGCGTTTCTTTTATTTTTGCACAGTCTTTCGACAAAGTTATTTCTGGTTCTTTTACCAAAAGACTAAATCCGCCTTCTCTTATCTCTAAAGGAATCGTCGTATATATTTCATGGAATCGAACATGCCATTCACCAAATGGGTAAATTTCTGTTTGGATCAGCACTTCTTGGAATGGTTGCCATTCATACATAACAAAAGTCTCTGTTGCTTCACTACTTCGTACCTTTTTCTTTGTCCTGAAATATTCACCGTCTCTTGAAAGAGCTAATGTATTATCAAATGCCCCTTCTTCATATGTGATTCCCGCTTTTGGCACACTAAAGCCGAATTTAGTAGAGTAGACAAACTTACTATATTTCGCTGGGGCATGCGCTTGGCCATCGATCATCAAACCATGTGGATAACCAAGTACATGTTTTCCTTCTTTTGCCTGACACAAAAGCATATTTCCATTATCAATCAATCTTTTCTCTTTGGTATTGACTGGTTCAGGTTTGGCTTCCCAATACGGATGTTCTTTTTTAGTTGCTAGTAATAAAAATACTTTTAATGCCCAATAGGGAGACCCCGGTGCGTTATAACCTTCTGCCATCACAAGGTTCTCATAATGATACCCAATGGATAGCCGTCCGTCATAAGTAAAGATATCGTGTGTCATCCACTGCTTCATATGGTTGGAAAGAAGCGTCTTTATCTGACCCCAAGGGATTGCTTCCACTTCTGCAAAAATCAATGCAGAAAAAAAAGCACCTTGTGCAAATCGATAGATGAGACTTCGTCCATAAGGTAACGCTTCTCCATCGGAGTCGAAATAATAAATATAGTCCTTCGTAAACTCTTTTGCACGATAGATGAATTTTTCTGACCATTCAGGAAAGTCGTCTTTCATTAACTTGGCAAAAATCAATCCATAATAATGAAAAGCAAAAGGAACATAGTAATCTTTTTGCGAAGATTTACCGTCGATATACCAGCCTTTTCCTACATACATCGTATCAATAAAGCGTAATTCTGCTTCCATTTTTTCTTTATCTAATGATTCACCACAATGTTTTAAAGCGATTCGGATCAAAATTTTGAAAAATGTCCAATTATTTTTAGGTATTTTTTTATCTAAGGCTTGTTTTAGCCAATGAATCAACTGTTGTTTGGAAGTGCCTGACAGTTCATCAAAGAAATAGTTTCGATTCAATAACAGATTCAAAGATAACGCTGACATTTCTACGATATATTGGTCATAATCGTTAATATCTCCCCAATAAAAAGAATCTTTTGGATTCATCCCTTTCAAGATTTTCTTTCGATAGACGTCTTTCAACTCATCTTTCGTCTCATGGTTCATCCAATAAGGTGCCAATCCCCATAATGGACGAATAAATGCCTCCATTTCTGCTCTCTTCTCGTCATAAACCGCGCCGCTACTCCCTAGACGTACTCCTGGTTTTTCACTATTGAATAGTTCCTGTTTTAAAGGCAAAATTATCTCCTCTAGTGCTTCTTCAAAATCGCGCCGCGTCAAAAATAGATTTTGTTTTAACTGATTCATGACAACCCTCCGAATTCTTTTTCTTTAGGATACCATGGTAGAAAATCGGTTTCAGGAGAGACTTCTGAGTGAGATGAAAATGAAATGAGTGAGAAAACAGGATAGTCAAAACTTAATATGTTAACACACTTAGTATTGTTTTCTCTTGGAAGCATTTCTTGTGGTTTCTTCGTTTTACTTACTCTATCTAAAATGAAAGAAATCTAATATACCTTTGAGCCATTTCCAGTAAACAATATTTACCCCATGATTTGCTCATTCGTCCACCCTAAACAGGACGGATCGATTAGATTATAAAAAAGCATCAACTGGATCATATAAATAAGAATCTCAACGTACATCTAAATAAAATGAACGCTAAGATCCCTTTTTAAATAGGCTTATTCACTTGTTTCTTCCAGCAATTTTGGACTATCTAACTTTTCAGAAACATGTTCCATTTTTCTCAATAAATAGATTTTCCGAATATTTAATATTATTGTCTTAATCACTGCATATACAGGTATACAAATCAGCATGCCTAATATTCCTGCGACACTTCCTGCTCCAATCAATACCAAGATGATCGTCAGTGGATGGATATTCATTGATTTTCCAAACAACAACGGCTTGATCAAATTTCCATCTAATTGCTGAATCACTAAAATCGACAACGCCATGTACAAAGCTTGAAATGGAGAGATAAACAAACCGACAATGATTGCTGGTACTGCTCCAATAAAAGGGCCGACATATGGGATAATATTCGTGATGCCGCAAATGACCGCAAGCAATAAGCTATAAGGCTGATTGAATATTCTCATTGCCAAAAAGCTCATCACACCAATAATCAAAGCATCTAAGATTGTACTGCTGATATAGGCAGATAATGTTTCATTTAATTCTTTCACTGTTTGTCGCAACTCTTTACGAATCGCTTTCGGAAAGAAATGAGACAACGCATCAATAAATTTGTGTCCATCCTTGAACATAAACAGCAAAATAAATGGAACCGTAAATAACAAAATAAAAAATTGCATCATGAATGAAATGATTTTAGTGACACTTGCAGATAAGCTGACCAATATGATATTGAACAAATTACTGAGAGATAAATTCGCTGATGCTAATTGTTCTTCCAAATTGAAATTTTTAAACTCTTCTCGCTGCGCCAATTCATTTAGCCATTTGCTTGTTTCATCTGCATAGATTGGCAGGCTCTGAGTCAATTGAATCGTCTGCTCCACTAACTGAGGTACTACATTCATGACAGCCAAAACAACTAAAATGATTACGACCAAAAATGTCAATAAAAAACCCAACACTCTCGGAATCCGATGTTTTTCGAGAAAAACAACGATTGGATCGAACATATAATAGATAAAACCAGCAACAAGCAACGGCAAAAAAATAGCCGAAAGCATTTTCAATATTGGACTAAAAATATTCGGCATTTGTAAAATGAAATACACACCGACGATCGTGAGTACTAGCTCCACTGTCCAGAAAAATAATTTTGATTGTTTAAAACGTGATTGCATACCTCTCCTCCAAGTTCCTTTGATACTTCTATTCTATCATTTAACAAAGAATTACGCGCTGAGATTTTCATTTGCTTAAAAAAAACAAAATAAAAAAGGAAAGGTATTTTACTGATCAGAAGAGTACTTCAACAAAAACACGATCCGCCCAAAATAAAAATCGTTTTGGGCAGATCGTTTATTGCGCAATACTGACTAAATGTAGCTTTGTGATATTTTTGTGCACGGACAATTCCTCGATTACATCGGCATAAGTGAGTCCTTTAGGAAGATCGATCGTATATATATTTTTATATACACGATAGTCATCAACGAATTTCACATCAAAATTCACATCTTCGATCACGATATTTTTCTCTTCAAAATAATCGGTAAGAAAATCTTTGGTTTCTTTTCTATGGATAAATTGGATTTCTAACTTTTTAGTCGTAGGTACATGGATCACGCGTTTCACTACTGTGAGTGCAATAGCAATCCCGATAAAACTGATGATCGCAATGGAATAGTAACCCATGCCGATGGCGATCCCTAATCCGGCAATAGCCCATAAAGAAGCGGCAGTCGTAAGTCCCGTCACTGATTGTTTCGTGACGATGATCGTTCCTGCACCTAAGAAACCGACGCCACTCACTACTTGAGCAATCAGCCTTGCTTCATCTGAACGGATCGTTCCAGCAAGCTGTGGATACGCTAAAGCATCTCTTAATGCTCCACTAGCGATCTCGACTTGGATCAATGCAATGATACATGCTCCCATACAAACTAAAATATGCGTACGCATCCCTGCTGGACGATTTTTATATTGTCGCTCAAAGCCAATTGCTCCGCCAAATAGCATAGCGATCCCTAAACGTAAAATAATCTCTGGAATTGTCAATACCATATCATTCATCTAAACACCCTCCAGTCCAATATATCATGTCTGAAAGGAGCAGACAAAAAAAGTGCAATTTTTACCTCTTACGAAAAAGAGCGTGGGACAAAAGTAAAGAAAAACTTTTGTCACACACTCTAAACATGTGTAAACGGCGGAAGCAGAAGCAACTCCTTCGGAAATAAGCTGAAATTCACAGAAATTTGAAAAGCAATTTTCGTGAATTCCTTCTTATTTCTTGGAGTTAAACGCTTCTGTCCCAGCCTCTTTGGTAAATTACAATTTACTTGCTGCTTCTTCATCGATGATCACAACGACATTGTCGTGGTTTTGCAATACACTTGCTGGTAAATGATTCGTTACAGGTCCTTCAATCATCCCTTTGATTGCATCAGCTTTGCTTTCGCCAAACGCCATCAAGACGATTTCTTTACTTTTCATGATTGAGCCAATTCCCATTGAAACAGCTTTTGTTGGTACATCTTCTGCTTTATCAAAGAATCGTTTGTTTGCATTGATCGTTGATTCTGTCAAATCAACTACTGAAGTTGTTCCGTCAAATGAAGCACCAGGTTCATTGAACCCGATATGTCCATTTTGCCCGATTCCTAAAATTTGGATATCGATTGGATGAGCATCGATGATTTGATCATACTTTTTGCATGCTGCTTCCAGATCTTCTGCTTTCCCATCTGGTACAAATGTTTCCTTGAATGGTTTTTTATCAAATAATTGGACATCCATGAAATGGCGGTAGCTTTGTTCATCTGAACCACCTAGTCCAACGTACTCATCTAAGTTTACAGAAGTCATTTCACTGAAATCCAAATCGCTTGAAGTCATTTCTTTATATAAAGTAACTGGTGTGCTTCCTGTTGCCAATCCTAATACTTTTGCACCTTTGTTCATACCTTCTTTGATGATTTCAAATGCTTTTTTTCCGCCTTCTTCAGCGTTTTTTACACGAATGATTTCCATAGTGATTGCTCCTTTGTGTTTTGGTATAGCCCAATTATAGCATTCTTTTTTTCTTTTTACAATAATCAGTATAGACCAAATTCTATTTTTTTCATTTTCTTGACAACAAAAGGGCATCCGTGTTAGGTTTCATAAGATGGTTCAATCAAACAATCCATGTTGCATGAAAACCAAGCAATTGATTCACTGTGGACACTTTATGTCTGCAGTTTTTTTATGAAAAAGGAGTTATTATGAGTATACTGACATTAAACAACATCACCCAGCAGTTCGGCGATAAAATCCTCTACGAAGGGGTCGATCTGCAATTAAACGCTGGCGAGCATCTTGGGCTGATCGGACAAAACGGAGCCGGCAAAAGTACATTGATTAAAATCATCACTGGTGAGATCCTGCCAGATGATGGACAGATCCATTGGCAAAAAAATATTCATAAAGGTTACCTTGATCAATATGTAGAAGTCGATGAAACATTATCGATCGAAGAATTTCTAAAAACTGCGTACGCAAAAGAATACGAAAAAGAAGAAAAAATTGCTTTTCTTTACCAAACATATAGCGAGACCTTCGATGATTCCTTGCTAGAAAAAGCTGGGAAACTCCAAACGGAATTAGACCAAGGAGTGTTTTATCAAATCGACACCTTAGTTGCTGAGATGAGCAGCGGGTTGGGGATCGATGTCTTAGGTTTAGATTCACTGTTGAAAAATCTAAGTGGTGGACAACGTTCAAAGGTGATTTTAGCAAAACTACTTTTAGAAAACCCAGATGTTCTAATCTTAGATGAACCAACCAATCACTTAGATGATCAGCATATCCAATGGCTGACGCAGTTTCTTCAGGATTTTGACGGTGCGTATATCGTGATTTCCCATGACCAAGAATTTCTTGATCAGATCACCACCCATATCGCAGACATCGAGTTTGGAAAGATTACTAAGTATACTGGCCATCTAAAACAAGCATTGAAACAAAAGGAACAAAATCGTGAAAGCTATTTGCGCCAATATCATGCTCAACAAAAACAAATCGAAAAGACTGAAGCTTATATTCGGAAATACAAAGCCGGTTCCCGATCAACGATGGCAAAAAGCCGACAAAAACAATTAGATAAAATCGAACGGTTGACGCCTCCCGCTTCAGCAAGTAAAGCTGTCTTTGATTTTCCATTCTCGCCTATTGTCACGACGTTGGCAGTGGAAACAACTGATTTAGTCATCGGCTATGATCGACCGCTACTTGCGCCCATTAATTTGACCATCCGGTTTGGTGAAAATATTGCCATTCGAGGCTTCAACGGGATTGGGAAATCTACTTTGTTAAAAACATTGATTGGTGAGATCGAAAAAATAAGTGGCGATTTCCACTTCCCAGATAACACAAAAATCAATTACTTTTCACAAGATCTATACTGGGAAAATCCATTAGAAACACCACTGCAATACTTAAGCAGTCAATTTCCAAAAGCGACTATCAAAGAATTACGTCGCCAATTAGCTAAAGCTGGACTAGTCAATCAATTAGCAAGCGAACCTCTCACTACACTAAGTGGTGGAGAACAAACCAAGGTGAAACTTGCACAGTTGACAATGAACCAAGGTAATTTACTGATTCTCGATGAACCGACGAACCATATTGATCAAGAAACAAAAGAAAGCTTACAAGATGGCATTCGGAAATTTCCAGGAACGGTGATCATCGTCTCTCATGAACAAGAATTTTATCAAGATCTTGTTCAACGAGTCATTGAGATTGAACCAAAGTAATGAGACAAAAAGACAAAAAAACTGATGATAGCATGATCATCAGTTTTTTTGTTGTTCAGTTTTCTTTTTTCTCTCGAAAAACAACGAATTGAAAGAAAAACGCACATCCCTGAAAAACGAGTCCGCTAACCGTTACACCTAACCAACCATACTGTTGCCACATGGTCGTCCCTAGCAATGAACCAGCCGCACCTCCAATAAAGTACATAAACATAAATACAGTATTATTTCGGTTGCTTGCTGCTTCACCTAGTCCTTGTACTCGTGTTTGGTTGGCGACTTGACCAAATTGATTCCCGACGTCTAATAAAATAATAGCTAAAAGCAAAATGGCCAAATGGCTTCCGCCAACCAATAAAGCAATAAAACTTATTGTTTGCATAACAAGTCCCATATATACAATTTTTCTTTCAGAATAAGAATCTGCCAGTCGTCCCACGATAGGTGCAGCGACTGCTCCAGACAACCCAAAAATCGCTAATATCCCTGCTTCAAAAGTCCCCCAATTGTAAGCGGGACTGCTGATATAAAAAATCAACGTAGACCAAAAGATTGAAAATGTGCCAAACATAAAAAATCCGCTGACTGCCGCTTCTCTTAATAAACGTTGAGAGGCAACTAAATGCGGCAAACTTTTGAGTGAATCAAGGTATGAAACAGATGTACTACTTTGCTGGACAGAACGCGGCATCTTCCAGTAAAGCAGAAGTGTAAGAATCCCGACGGCACATAAAGCAAATAAATAGATCATCCGCCAAGAAAAAAGACTGGCAACAATACCAGATACAGTCCGAGAAAGCAAAATCCCCACGAGTAAACCGCTAAGCAATGTTCCCATGACTTTTCCTCTTGCTTTTGGTCCTGCTAGTACCGCACCGTAAGGAATGATAATTTGCGGCACGATCGAAAGTAATCCTATTAAAAAAGAAGCGCATGCAAATAACGCAAACGAAGGCGCAAAAAAAGCGGCCAACAGCGAGATAGCAGATAACGCTGCCATTCGTATAATTAATTTTGGACGATCCACCACGTCTCCTAAAGGAACTAAAAACAGTAGCCCTAGTGCATAGCCCAACTGGGTCAACATTGTCAATATCCCGACTGCACTTGTGCTAACAGATAAACTAGCTGCTACTTTTGTTCCAATCGGCTGGATATAATACATATTGGCAACAACGACGCCGCAAGTGATTGATAATAATAAAATAAGCGATGTTGTTAAAGGTGTTTTTTCTTTACTCTCCATTGATTTCCCCCATTTCCTATCTTAGTTTACAACTTATGGAAAAGATTGGAAATAGAAAAATACAACTATTCGCCATACTTATTATTTTTGTCTTTGTTTTCCTTGTTTTTTCTTGCGATCTTTATAAATGAAGACAACTAACCCTACTAACACAGTAACACTTGCAACCAACGTGACTGCAGTTTTGTTATATCCGTGAAACAGAGCTTCTCCCCCACACGCATACAACACAGATGAAGGGATGACTCCAATCACGATCGACATTACGATTTGCTGAAGAGACAATTTCATCGCATCTGCAGCAAAATTGACCATAGAAGATGGGATCACCGGTATCATGTAACCTAACATGACGCCTATTTTGGGATGTCTCATTTGCCGAATGGATTGCACCCAATGATTTTTTTCAGTTTTCTTGTCTAAAAACTTCAATCGGTGCATCAAAAACACAGCGGAAATATTGCCCAGAGCATTCCCTAAAACATTGATACCTGCCCCAATAAACGGACCAAAGCTCAATCCGGCAATGACACCAATAACCGAAGTAGGGATACCCGGAACAGCACACATCACCGCTGTCAACACAATCAAGAGTAGCGATGCAGAAAAACCATGAGAACGAATATGTGCAAGCAGCTCTTCCTTACTTGCTCTAGGGTTTAAAAATAATTGTATATCTGTCTGATATTCCAAATACAACCGATAGCCCACCATAAGTATCAGAACGACTCCCAACGTGATCAAAATCAATCGGATTTTTTTCTTTTTCATATTACCTCCTGAAAAAAACTATATTCATTAAATAATAGTTTAACATAAAAACAAAAAAGCACCGAAATCCAAGATAGGATCTCAGTGCTTTTAAATAGTTAAAAAATTATTTAACAGTTACAGATGCGCCAACTTCTTCAAGTTTAGCTTTCAATTCGTCAGCTTCTTCTTTAGATACGCCTTCTTTAACTGGTGCAGGAGCGCCATCAACTACAGCTTTAGCTTCTTTCAAGCCTAAGCCAGTTGCTTCACGAACTGCTTTGATAACTTTAACTTTTTGGTCTCCAGCTGCAGTTAATTCTACAGTGAATTCTGTTTGTTCTTCAGCAGCAGCAGCGCCACCAGCAGCAGCTACAGCTACAGGAGCAGCAGCAGATACGCCAAATTCTTCTTCAATAGCTTTAACTAGGTCGTTAAGTTCTAGGATAGTTGCTTCTTTTAACTCAGCAACGATGTTTTCAATGTTCAATGCCATTATAATTTCCTCCGTTTAAATGTTCTTTTTTATTTAATACTTTATGCGGCAATTAAGCTGCATCTCCATCTTCTTTGTCTGCCACTGCTTTGACAGCGTAAGCCACGTTGCGGACTGGCGCTTGTAGTACAGATAGCAACATAGATAGAAGTCCTTCGCGATTTGGCAATTTTGCCAATGCTGTGATTTCTTCCAATGAAGATACTTTACCTTCGATGATACCGCCTTTGATTTCTAATGCTTTTGCTTCTTTAGCAAATTCGTCCATGATTTTCGCTGGTGCAACTACATCTTCGTTACTGAATGCAACGGCTGTAGGTCCAGTGAATACTTCGTCCATGCCTTCAAGGCCAGCTTTTTTAGCTGCACGTGAAAGAATTGAGTTTTTGATAACTTTCATTTCTACGTTAGCATCACGAAGTTGTTTACGTAAACGTGTTACTTCATCAACTGTTAATCCGCGGTAGTCAACGACTACTACTGATGCAGCTGCTGTAAATTTTTCGCTTACTTCATCAACGATTGCTGCTTTTTTTGCGATAATTGCTTCACTCATTTTTGAGTTTCACCTCCTGAATTTTGATGGAAGAGTTTTTTGAACTGAAAAGGCAAATCACTTGTATAGTTTCTTTGCTCAACCAGTATTGTTCATCATCTATTCTCTTCGTTCATAGTGATTCACAATAAAAAACTCTATGCCACCGCAGACATAGAGGGACTATTGAATATATTCAATAAACGTCCTCGGTAGGAAATTAAGGCTTGGCGCCACCTACTGTCTTCGGTACAAGTTAATTATTAACCTCAACTAGCTTAGCATGCTAAACTAGTTGAGTCAAGAATTATTTTTCAGTTGGATCAATCAACGTTCTAATATTTGATTAGAAAGAAGCTTGGTCAACATGGATACCAGGTCCAAATGTTGTTGTGATCGTTACATTTTTCATGTATTGACCTTTAGCTGCTGATGGTTTAGCTTTTAGCAATACATCATGGATTGTTGCAAAGTTTTCAACTAATTTTTCATCATCAAATGAAACTTTTCCGATTGGTACATGGATGTTTCCAGCTTTGTCTACACGGTAAGTTACTTTACCAGCTTTCACTTCGTTTACTGCTTTTGTTACATCCATTGTAACTGTACCAGTTTTAGGGTTTGGCATTAAGCCTTTTGGTCCTAATACACGTCCTAGACGACCTACAGTAGCCATCATATCAGGTGTTGCAACAACTACGTCAAAGTCAAACCATCCGTTTTGGATTTTTTGAACCATGTCGTCGTCACCTACGAAATCTGCACCAGCTGCTTCAGCTTCTTTTGCTTTGTCTCCTTTAGCAAAAACTAAAACAGTTTGTGTTTTACCAGTTCCGTTTGGTAATACAACAGCACCACGGATTTGTTGGTCTGCTTTTTTAGGGTCTACGTTCAAACGGTATGCAACTTCAACTGTTGCATCAAATTTTGCAATGTTTGTTTCTTTTGCTAAAGCTACTGCTTCGGCAACAGGATAAACTTTACTTGAATCAACTTTTTTTAATGCATCTTGCATTTTTTTGCTCTTTTTAGCCATTTTGGTTCCTCCTTGATTGTGGTTATAACGGTTGTACCTCCCACGTGTTCTATATCTTTCAATATAGAGCCAACTGAGAAGCTGCTGTCTTAGGGTATAGAGATTATTCTACAGTGATCCCCATGCTTCGTGCAGTTCCTTCAACCATGCGCATTGCTGCTTCAACGTTAGCTGCGTTTAGGTCTTCCATTTTTAATTCAGCGATTTCTCTTACTTGATCGCTAGAAACTTTCGCAACTTTATTTTTGTTTGGTTCACCTGAACCTTTTTCGATTTTAGCTGCTTTTTTCAATAGAACAGCAGCTGGTGGTGTTTTTGTAACGAATGTGAATGAACGGTCTTCGTATACAGAAATAACAACCGGAATGATCAAACCTGCTTGATCAGCTGTACGAGCGTTGAATTCTTTTGTGAATCCCATGATATTGATACCCGCTTGACCTAGTGCAGGACCTACTGGTGGAGCTGGAGTTGCTTTCCCTGCAGGAATTTGCAATTTAACGATTTTTTCTACTTTCTTTGCCACGAGACATACCTCCTTAAGTCCGTGATGTGGTTAATTGGAGATGCATATTTCTCCTCCCACGTTTTATCTGATCTGAAAAAATCCAGACAAATAATGTGCAAAACAATGCACACTGGTACAGTATAGCAAATTTATTTGTTTTTTCAAGATTTTTTTCTGCTATTTTTACATTTTGCTTGAATAAACGCTAAATTTATTCTAAAAAAACAACAATTTTTCGTTCCCATTTCTTCTTTTATGTTACACTTGCGCTAGCATGGTTCAACAGATGAAAGCAAACAATAACACGGTTTTTTAGACCCTTGTACAAAGATTCCTACATAACAAAATGAGGTGGAGAAAATGAAAGATTTAAGGTATAGAAGTGTCTTTGATATTATTGGACCTGTGATGATTGGTCCAAGTAGCTCCCACACAGCCGGAGCAGCTAGAATTGGGAAGATCATACGCAGTATATTTGGCGAGCAACCTGATTCTGTAGATATTTATCTATATGAATCATTTGCAAAAACCTATCGAGGTCACGGAACAGACATTGCATTAGTTGGTGGTCTATTAGGAATGGAACCTGATGATGAACGTTTAGCTGATTCTTTGAAATTGGCATATGAGGCTGGCATGGAAGTCTTGTTTGTTCCTAAGAGTGAAAAAGCCGAACATCCGAATTCTGTAAAGATGCTTCTAAAAAAAGGAACACGAAAGCTTTCAGTTACTGGCATTTCGATTGGCGGTGGCAATATCCAGATTTCTGAATTGAATGGATTCAAAATTTCTTTAAGCATGGGAACACCTACCTTGATCGTTGTTCACCAAGATGTTCCAGGGATGATCGCTAAAGTGACTGGTATACTTTCTGAAACCAATACGAATATCGGTACTATGACAGTGACACGGGAATCAAAAGGCGAAAGCGCCATCATGATCATTGAAGTAGATAATCCTCAAGTTGAAGAAACAGTAAGAAGACTCAAACATCTGCCAAATATCGACAGCGTAAACTATTTCGATTAAGGAGCTGAAAAAATGTTTTTATCGATTGAAGAATTAGTAGACCAAGCGAAAGCTTATTCAAGTGTAGCAGAATTGATGATTGCAGTTGAAATGGAAATGAGCGGCCGTTCCCGTAGTCAGATCATTGCGATTATGGAAAAAAATCTTTCAGTAATGGAACAATCGATCAACGAGGGAAAAGAAGGTGTCACCTCCGTCACAGGGATTACCGGTGGCGATGCAAAAAAATTAGATGATTATTTGAACGAAGCAGATTTTTTGAGCGGAGAAACGATCTTAAAGGCTGTACGCAATGCTGTAGCTGTTAACGAAGTCAATGCAAAAATGGGATTGATTTGTGCTACGCCGACTGCTGGAAGTGCGGGGGTTGTTCCTGGTGTGTTAATGGCTGTCCGAGATCGGCTTGGTTTGTCACATGAACAGCAATTGGAATTCTTGTTTACTGCTGGCGCTTTCGGGTTAGTAATCGCGAACAACGCTTCTATTAGTGGCGCAGAAGGGGGTTGTCAAGCAGAAGTTGGTTCTGCAAGTGCAATGGCGGCGGCGGCTTTGGTTTGTGCAAAAAACGGGACTCCTCATCAAGCAGCTCAAGCAGTAGCCATCACATTGAAAAATATGATGGGACTGATTTGCGATCCTGTTGCAGGTTTAGTTGAAGTACCTTGTGTCAAACGTAATGCTTTAGGGTCCTCTCAAGCTTTCATCTCTGCTGACATGGCATTAGCGGGTATCGAAAGTGTCATTCCACCGGATGAAGTCGTTGCTGCGATGTATCAAGTCGGACGACAAATGCCATCGATTTTCAAAGAGACAGCAGAAGGCGGCTTAGCTGTTACGCCAACTGCTAAGCGACTTACAGAAGAGATTTTAAATAAGAGGTCGTAAAAAAGCTGCCTAGTTTCGAGTATTAAGAGATTAGTTATTTCTATCACAAAAAAACGAAGAGACGCACAGTTAGGCCTCTCTTCGTTTTTTTTATTAATCCATCAATTTCGTATTTTTTACTTCATCAATCGATTTTGTTCCTGCAAGTTGCATCGTGATCGACAATTCTTTGTTCAGGTGTTCAAAAACAGAGGTTACTCCTTCTGCCCCACCTAGATTCAATCCATAGATTACTGGTCGGCCAATCGCAACTAAGTCAGCACCACTTGCCAAAGCTTTAAAGACATGTTCTCCTCGACGGACGCCAGAGTCGAAAATCACTGGTACACGTTTATTGACTACTTCGGCAATTTTTGGCAATACTTCAAAGGAAGCAGGACCTCCATCTAATTGTCGTCCCCCATGATTAGATACCCAGATACCATCTGCCCCTGCAGAGATAGCGATGACTGCATCTTCTGGCGATTGTATTCCTTTTACGATGACTGGAAGATTGGTGATTTCTTTGATTGTTTTGATGTCATCTGGTGTCAAGCCTTGTTTTGCAGCTGCATAGATTTCTGCAATTCCTTTTCCTTCGCCATTCCCACTTGCACTTTGTTCGCTATAAGCAGCTAAATTAGGCATTGGTAATGGAAATTGGAATTGATTGATCACATCTTCTTCGCGGTAACCACCGAGCGTTGAATCTGCCGTTAAAATGATGGCTTTAGCCCCTGCTTCTACTGCTTTGTTCAAAATGAACTCATTGAACCCATCGTCTTTACTCATATATAATTGGAAAAACTGCGGTGCACCTGGCGCTGCATCTGCTGCATCTTTGATTATCGTATTCGCATAAGTGCTGATGGAAAAGATTGATCCAGCAGCAGCTACCCCTTTAGCTGTATCAGCTTCCCCTTTTTCATGCGCCAATCCTTGGGCCGCTGATGGCGCTTGGATAATCGGTGTGTCTAATTCAATTCCAAAAACTGATGTATGCAAATCTGCTGAGTCGATTCCGCGTAATATCCGTGGCATGATTTTTTTTGCATTAAAAGAAGTCGTATTTTCTTTCATCGTCCACTCATCTTCAGAACCACCGCGAATATAGCCAAAAGCTCCTGCTTCCATTCGCTCTTTTACACGACCTTCTAGTGAAGCAATGTTTACAATATCGATTGGATGTTCTTCATTACTTGTATGATAAGTCATAGTAGATCCTTCTTTCATCTTCTTGATTACATGTAAATCATACTATTCTTACAAAAAGTAAGCAAACATTTACTCTCGGATCCTTTTCTTGCTATTCATTCCAAACAAATCGACTAACAAGCTGATCTACTTCTTGGTTTTCATGAAGCATACTATGAGCGGCATTTTCGCCTTTTACTATTTTTTCTTCTACTTCATTTCCGTGTTGTTTCAACAACGCATAGACAGCTAATGCACTGTTTAACGGTACTGTCCCATCACTCAAGTCTGCTTCGTCCAATTGTCCGGCAATCAGGAAAAATCGAGTAGTTGTAGGCATATTTCCGATTATTTGCTGATAATCTTGATAGCGGCTAGAAACAACAGCAGGACCCTTTGCTAACTCCTCTGTCAGAGATTGCCCACTGTCATCGACAAAATCATTAAAAGGTGCACCAATTGCCGTAAATGTCTGAACTTGCGGCAATGACGTATCCTGTCCATATGTTCCTAAATAGCGTAACGCGCTAACTCCTCCCATTGAATGTCCCACGATGTTGACTTTGTCTATGCTATAGTTTTCTTTCAGATACAAAAGACAAGATTTGATCCATTCTGCTTGATTCCACTCGTTGTTTTTATTATCTGCAAACAATACTTGGACCATCGGATTGTCTGCTTTTCCAGATAAGTCTCCTTCTGCTTGTATTTGTCCATCGGCTTCTACTATTAGAACCAATTCTTTTACTGCTTTTTGATTTTTTTCCAAACGTTGCAACATCCCTTTAAAGGAATTTTCTGTCCCGCTGTAGCCATGGAAAAAAAGTGTTGGAATAGTGGTTTTTTCTATCACTTTACTGGATTCTACCGTTTTTTCTTTATCAGAAACTGCAGTAGTCTTCGTCGTCTGGCAACCACTTATCGCAAACAAGCTGATAAGCACTAAAGCTGCTGTAGCCGCATGTTTGCATACATTTTTGATTCGATTTGTCATTCGCCTCTTCCTTTCCATATAGAAAAAAGAAAGACTTGAAAGGTCAATCGTATGATCGACATTTCAAGTCTCTTTATTAATCGATTTTATCTACTTGATCGAAATCAAGTTCTGTACTTGTTTCACGACCAAACATATCGATGTTGACTTTCAATTTTTCTTTTTCTCCGTCAACTTCTGTTACTTGTCCTTCTAATCCAGCAAATGCGCCTTCGATGATTTTCACAACTTCGCCAACTTCTACTTCTAAATCATTTTGTCGTAGACTCATGCCGATAGAACGCAAGATATGATTGACTTCTTCTGGAAGTAGTGGTGCTGGTTTGCTTCCAGCTCCGTGTGAACCAACGAATCCTGTCACGCCTGGTGTGTTACGGACAACATACCAGGAAGCGTCTGTCATGATCATTTCAACAAGAACATATCCTGGAAATGTTTTATGAACGATTTCTTTCTCTTTCCCATTTTTGACTTCTGTTTCTTTTTCTTCAGGAACAACGACACGGAAAATAAAGTCGGCCATTTTCATACTTTGCGCACGAGATTCGATATTTGCTTTTACTTTGTTTTCATATCCTGAATATGTATGCAAGACATACCAGTTTTTTTCAAAAGATTCCATTGAAGGCTCCTCATTTCATTGTAAAATAAAAAAACCTCAGTACACCCGAAGTTTTTCTTTCGCTTCATTATAGCACTAAAAGCACGTTGTGGCTAGCGAGTTATTTTAAGATCCAGCCAAATAAACTTTGGATTGCTGTATCCATTACGTAAAACATCAACCCGAAAAGAATAGAAGTTTCGATAACTACCAACGTATCTTTACGAAGTTGTTTTCTGTTTGGCCAAGTTACTTGTTTGATTTCATCTTTTACGCTTTTTAGAAATTTCATGAGACACCCTCCTTTGCTGTTTATTTCGTTTCTTTATGTAATGTATATTGATTACAATATTTACAAAATTTGTTGATTTCTAAACGTTCACCGCTTTTTCCTTCACTGACTGATTTTGTGTAGTTACGAGACCCACAAACGGAACAAGCGAGTGCTGCTTTTTTCTTTGCCATTTACTTCTGCCCCCTTGCTGAGAATCAGACTTATACTTAATAACAGTATCACGTAACTTTTTACTTGTCAATTTGTGAAATAAACTATCTATTGTTTTAGATAAAATTATGATATGATTAATTTGAAATTAAGCTAAAATGAGACAATTGGAGGTATAGCGATGCTATTAAAAACACTTGTATATAAGAAAAAAGATCTGACAACCGTTACAGAGACTAGTACATTAGAAGAAGCATTAAAAATTTTAGAAACTTCCGGATACCGTTGTGTACCGATCTTAGATTCTTCAGGGAATATTTTCCGTGGAAATATTTACAAAATGCACATCTATCGTCATAAAGCAAACGGCGGTGATATGACGCTTCCTGTCACTCATCTTTTGAAAAATGCCACAAAGTTCATTTATCTGGATACTTCTTTCTTCAAAGTATTCTTTACGATCAAAGAGCTTCCTTATATTGCTGTCCTTGACAGTGAAAATCATTTTTATGGTATTTTGACACATAGCACATTACTTAATATGCTCTCTCAATCTTGGAGCGTAGAACAAGGAAGCTATGTGCTGACAATTGCTTCTACAGGAAAGCAAGGAGATCTGGCTGCTATCGCAAAAATCATTTCAAAATACAGTAGCATTGCCAGCTGCATTACTCTTGATATTGAAAAAGACGAATACATCCGACGTACATTGATTACGCTGCCGGCGAACACTGAACCGAAAGTATGTGAAACGATCATCAACCACTTAGAGAAAAAGAATTATAAAGTGGTAGAAATCGAAAATTTGCAAAACCAAGAAGCATAATAAAAATGACAAAAGAAATACAGCTCAGCTGCTTTCTTTTGTCGTTTTTTTACAATTAGACACGCTTTTCAAAATCAAGCGAACGATCTAAATAATACATCAGTGGTGCTGAAACAGCCATGATGATGAACTCGCTTAATGCAAGTGTACCATAGGTTGTCCAAAATGCTTGGCCACCTGTCGGAACTAGCATGTAAGCAATCAATCCCATGCTGATAGTAAAGAAGATCGTGTTCAATACTAAACGCATCTTTACATTTTTCACTTTGTTTTGCAGCAAAGCTGTCAGACCTAAAGAAAGCAATGTTTGGCCACCACCAAAAACCACATCCATGATACCAAATCCAAAGAAGGCATTATAGACGATGACCCCGCCCAAAACTCCCCAAAGTAATTTACGGTTAAAGACAACTAAATGATTCAAACTTTCTGAAATACGAAACTGGATTGGCCCTGAGGATACAGGCGCAACTAAAATAGTTAGCGCTAGATAAAGAGCCATGATGATACCATTGACAACGATTACGGACAACCGTTGTCTGCTTTTCGTTTTTTGCATTTTCTCTCCTCATTTCTCCTAGTTTTTTTAACGCGGGATGGTTGATGAACCGCGATTATGTGAAACAAACAATAATTATAACAGACTTTTCATCTATTTCAATCTGTCTTATCTACTTTTGAAAAAAGTAAACAAGCAAAAATGTAAACGTTTGCTAAAAGTCTCAAAATATGGTATAAGATAAATGTAAGGGGTCATAAGAATTCCCAGTAAAGCAGACGAAGTAGGTTCTGCACGAACAGAATTGTTGTGAAACTTAAATAAATAAAAAAGGATGTGGGAATTTGAGCAACCTCTTACTAGAGAATAGTCTAGCAGGCAGCTGAAGGTCTAAGTGGACATACCGAACCTTGGAACTTCTCCTTACGTAAGTAATGGATGATGCGCTTGCTAGGCTTTTTTGTGTGTTTCGGTCTCCAGACCTTTTTCATTCTCCTAGTCTTCTGCTATAATAACCAAGAATTAATTTTGTAACAGGTGTTTTTTTGTAAAAACAAGTTTCTTTCATTCCAAAAATAGAAAAAACTTGCTAATTATTGGTTAACCAGCAAACAGGATGATTAAAATATCTTGTTTTATTGAATAGCAGGAGGAAAATATGAAATTCCATTATCATTTATTGATCAATCCATCGGCAGGCAGTGGAAACGGCCATAAAGTAGCAGAAAAAATCTTGCCGATATTAAAAAACAAACATGTCAACTATACCCTTCATTACAGTGAATACAAAGGACATGATGCGGAGATTGCTGAAATTCTGGCAAAAGAAACATTAGTACCTTGGACAGAAGAACAGGAAACAATCGAAACTTTCCCTCTTTTGATCATCGTAGGAGGAGACGGAACCTTGCATCAGGTACTTGATACTTTCTATCAGATGGAAGTTGAATTTCCTGTCGCTTATATTCCAGCAGGCTCTGGAAATGATTTTGCTCGAGGAGCGGGACTTCCTAAGAATCCTAAAAAAGCACTTCAGCTGATTTTAGCAGCTCAATCACCAGATAAAGTCCATATAATGGCTTATGAAGAAAAAATAAGTGAAAAAAAAGGAATAGCTGTTAATAATTTTGGTATTGGATTAGACGCAGCTATCGTCCATGCGACAAATCATTCTTCTACAAAAGAACGATTGAACAAATACAACTTAGGTTCTTTTTCGTATTTGTTCTCTATTCTCCGGACTTTATTTACTCAAAAAGGATTTCCAATTCTAGTGGATGCAGGAGGAAAGCAGTTAAGTTTTTCAAATGCATTTTTATGTACAGCAACGAAGCATCCTTTTTTTGGAGGAGGAATCGCAATCGCTCCAACTGCAGATGCGACTAAACCAGTCATTGATTTTGTCATGGTCGAACGAATCAATATTTTTAAAATCATATGGCTTATCCTTTTACTTATGCAGAAAAAACAATTGAAATCGAAATATTTCCATCACTACACAACAAACAGATTACGAATCGTTTCACCAACGCCGCAATATGGTCAAGAAGATGGAGAAGATGTCGCTCCTCGTCCTTTTGATCTGCAATTTTCTACAAAAAACCAGTTATTTTTCAAGTAGTTTCGAGTTTGTAGAAAAATTTTGTGGAAATGCCTGTTCACATTTTTGCAAAAATTTGACTTCATACCAAGAAACTGTCTTTTGAACACCGTTTACCAAGACGGCATGAGCCTACAATTTCACTACAAGTCACCAAGAATAATTTCAAAAAGCGGATGAGGCACAAGTCGTGTCACATCCGCTTTTTAAGTGATCAATATTGCCGACAAATAGCGCATACGTATCGTCAGATTCTTTTATAATGTATACGGTGTAATGTTTTCCATGCCAATCATTGGATCTACTAATTTCTGATTAATCGCTTCTGCAGTAAGAACGAACTCCTTGGGAACAGCAGGTTCTATCTCTTCTTTCTTTTCTTCTACAACCGATGAAGAAAATAGATCTGGTTCCACTGTTTCCATTACTTGGTTTTTCGATTCATTCGTTCCACTGTCGTCTTTTATAGGTAACTTTTCTTTTATGTCCTGCGACTCTTTTGTATAGGTCCCATCTTCAAATGGATCATTTCCAATCAAAGAATCTTCATAAGCTGCTAGTTTTGTCCGCAGAGTGATAGTCATTTTTCCATTATCGATGATTCTTGATTTCAACGTAGTCATTCGGCTTGCCGATTCATTCGCTACACAAGTGGCATACGCTTGCTCTTCCCCTAACAAAATCAACAGTTCCTTACTCCGAGTAACAGCCGTGTAGAGTAGATTACGCTGAAGCATTCGCTGATATTGATGAACCATGGGCAAAATGACCATTTTGAATTCACTGCCCTGTGATTTATGGATCGAACAACAATAAGAAAGAGTAATTTTATTCCACTCGTTTCTTTTATAAGTGACCTCATTTGCATCAAACTGGATAACTAATTCATCCACTTTATCTTCCGAATCTTTTGCCAAGATAATCCCCGTGATTTCTCCCATATCTCCATTGAATACATTCAATTCAGGAGTATTGACTAACTGGAGTACTTTGTCTCCTATCCGATAAACGGTGTCGTTCCAATGTACTTCCTTTTTCCCAGGTCTCCCTGGATTGAATATCTCTTGCATCATTTTATTTAACGCGTCGATCCCTGCTGGTCCCCGATACATTGGTGCTAATACTTGGATATCTTGTGCACGGAATCCCTTATTTTTCGCTTTTTCCACAATTTTAGAAATCAAGGGTTCAATTTGATAAGCATCGCTTCGGAAATAGGAACGATCTTTTTGATTCTTTGTGAAATCTTTTGGTAGACGTCCTTCTTTGATTTCATGGGCAAGAGGAATAATACTAGAACCATCACCTTGTCGATAAATCTGATTGAGTTCCATTTTAGGAATTTGTTCGATTTCCAAAAGGTCATGTAGCACTTGTCCAGGACCGACAGAAGGAAGCTGATCTTTATCCCCTACTAGAATAACCTGCATATTCGTCGGAATCGCTTTGAATAATGTGTTAGCCAGCCATGTATCGACCATAGACATCTCATCAACGATCAAAAGTCCGCCTTCTAATTCTTTCGTGCTGACTGAAGGTGTTTTTTCCCGTCCATTCAGCCCAAGTAAACGATGGATTGTACTGGCAGGCAGACCTGTTGTCTCGTTCATTCGTTTAGCTGCCCGGCCAGTAGGTGCTGCAAGCAGAATAGGAAAAATTTCTTGGGTATATTTTGACGGATCCAATTCCAGACCATTCAACTCTGCAAAAAGATTGACGATCCCATTGATCACAGTAGTTTTCCCCGTACCTGGTCCTCCTGTTAAAATAAATAGAGGAGAACGGATGGCTTCAGCGATTGCTTGTTCTTGCGAAGGTCCATACTGTATACCAAATATTTTTTCGATACGCCGAATATTTTTCTGCACTTCTTTTTCAGGATAATGGATTTCTTTTTTACGGCTGAGCAGACGTTGGATGGAATTGCCGATACCCCATTCAGAAAAATACAAACTGTTTTCGTAAAGATTCGTTTCTTCTTGCTGGATTTTTCCTTCTTCAACAAGCTGGATAATCACAGTAGCAACCTGATCAGGCAGAATTTCTATTGGACGACTTGTTTCTAAAATACGGATGGTTTGCTGAAGCAATGTTTCCGCCGGTACGTATGTATCTCCTGTTTGAACAGCATGCTGAAAAATCTGATGCAAGATGGCTGCACGGATTCTTCTAGGTGAATCTGCTGCAATACCGATTTGTTCGGCTAGATTATCTGCGCGTTTGAACCCGATTCCTTCTATGTCTTCGACTAGCTGATACGGATTTTCTTCGATGATATCCAAAGACTCGTTCTTATAGGTCTGATAAATACTGAAAGCTAACTGACTACCGAATCCATAACGATTCAATCCCATGATTACTTGATCCATCCCGTGATTTAGACGAATCGTTTCAGCAAGCATTTCTCTTTTTGGCTTCGTTAAACCAGCGATTTGTTTTAATACCGAAGGATCAGCAATGATTTTTTCGATAGCATCTTCTCCCAGCAACTCGACGACTTTCTCTGCTGTTTTCTTACCGATCCCAGGGAATTTTTCGCTGGAAAGATAAGCTACGATCCCATTCGCAGTTGTTGGTTTTTCTTGCTCATATCTTTCGACTTTAAGCTGTCTTCCGTATTTAGGGTGATCCACTAGTTCTCCATAAAAACGATAGGTCTCATTTTCTTGAATATCGCCAAAGCTTCCGGTAACTACAATCTCTTTTTCACGGTAATCAGCTGTAGTTTCGCTGATGTGTACCAAAAGCACTTTGTAAAAATTACTAGGATTTTGAAAAAAAATCGCGGCAACTGTACCAACGAAATAAGGCATTTCTTCTGGCTGCATCGGAAGCCGCCTCCTTCTTCTATAGTAAAGGTTCTGGTGCTGTTTCAGTTCCTAAAAAATCTGTTTGGTTCCATACTTTCAGTTTATACGGCAATAATTTGCAAGGCTCTTCAGTCTCTAAAATCGTCAGGCTGCTATTGAACAAACCGCCCATTTCCCGCAACTCACTTAGCTCTTTCCCTGTCATCCATTGAATGGCAGCAGTTAATGAGGCCCCATGACCTACGAATAAAAGAGGTCCGTTTTTATGTTGAGCAACCGCATCCGCTACAACAGTTTCAATACGTGTGATTGCTGATTCAATCGTTTCTCCATGAAAAGGAGAAGGATCATATAGATCTAAGTGATTACGCAAATTCGGCAAATTCTCTGGGTATTTCTGATACATTTCATCGATTGATTGTCCTTCTAAAGTACCTAGCCCTAGTTCTCGCAGTTTATCTGTATAGAAAATCTCTACCGGACTAGCAAGCTCTTTGTTGATACCTTCTGCTGTATCGCATGCTCGTTTTGCTGTACTGGAATAAATTGCTTTAAAAGGAACATATTTTACTTTTTTCCCAAATGCTTTGATTTCTTCGTAACTTTGAGGCAAAAGCGGAGAATCGCCATTGCTCCCTTGAAAACGTCTTTCCTGATTCCATTGTGTCTTCCCATGTCGGGTAAAATATAGTTCCATACGCAGCAAACTCCTGTCTTTCTTTTATTTTACTCTATAATAAACTGTCTAATCCAGCTTGTCATTTTCATAATGGTGCGTTAATTCTAAATTAGGGAATCCTTGCTGACGAAGTGCTTCGTACACAATCATTGCAGCTGTATTCGATAAATTCAATGAACGAACATGCTCATCATTCATAGGGATGCGCAAACACTTTTCCTCGTTTTCGCGCATAAACGCTTCTGGCAAGCCAGTTGTTTCCTTTCCAAATAAAAAGAAGTGCTCTTCTCCATCAGCAAAATTTTCTTCACTGTATACCTTATGAGCAAATTTTGAGATCAAGTGTAGTTTACGATCACCTAAAAATGTTAAAAAAGCTTCTAAATCACTGTGATAAGTAATATTTACATCGTTCCAATAATCTAACCCTGCTCGTTTCAGGTGTTTGTCATCCGTTGAAAAACCTAGGGGCTCAATTAAATGAAGCGGCGTATTCGTGGCCGCACACGTACGGGCAATATTTCCGGTGTTTGCAGGTATTAACGGTTCGAATAAAACGATATGATTCATCAGGATCATTCCTCTCATATTTATGTTCGTTTCTATTTTCTGACAATTTGATTTTTGCATAAAAAAAAACGTATCAACTCGGTGTCAGTCACTGCGAGTCGTTACGTTAGTGAAGCTCTTCTCACTAACTTTTATCAGAACAGGAACCTGATAAAAACCAATGAAAAAACAACTTGTTGCTACTATAACACCCTCAACTTACTTTTGCAACCTCTACTCTTTAAAAACTACTAGAAAACCGTTTTCTCTTAGTTCCTTTTAATAATTCTATGTCAATTGTAATCTTTTTCAAAGGATTCTTGTACAAGTCTGCTTTGATTTCCTCCTCGACTTGCCACTCTAAGGGCGACATTGCTAAAAGATCTTTTCGATTTTCTTCTGGTATCTCAAATTCATAAGTCACACGCTGACGTTCAGTTAGTTTCATCGATTCAGTAAACTTTGCGACTACACGATCATTAGAATAACTTTGCTTTTCAGGTTGATTCGGATAAAAAGCCTGACGCAGTTCTTTTAAATAATTTTCTTGCGGCACTACCTTCAGCACCTCTCCATCTTCTGACAGTACACGTTGGAATTCTTGGTAATGAGAAGGCGAAAAGATATTTAAGATCGTGTTAAATGTCTGATCAGCAAATGGCAAATTGGTCAAATCCGCTACACACCAAAATGCCTCGACAGATTGTTCCGTAGCTGCATAGACCCCTTCTTTTGAAATATCAAATCCAACAGCAGTTTGAATCTTTTTCAATTTTGAAAGTTCATTCAAGAAGCTTCCTTCTCCACAGCCGACATCTAATAGCGAGATTTCATTAGGCAGATACTGTGCGATAGTCTCAATAACGGGCTGATACATGCCTGATTGGATCATTCTACGCCTTGGAACGAACATTTCTTGATCATATTCTGTTTTAACCGCGTGGGATAAAAAGTAAAGTGTTCCTTTTTTGGACAGATCAAAACGATGATTATTTTTGCATATCAAGCCATTATCAGACTTTTCTACCTCTTCTTGGCAAACTGGACAGCGGAACAGCTGATGTTTTTCTGCCAAAAACTGGCGTCCTCGGTCAATTTTTTTTAACATAGTTCCCCCTCATTTCTGTTTTATCTTACCGTTAGATGCTCACTTTGGCAACTGGTAAAAATATGATACAATGCCTAGAAGAAAGCGAAAGACAAAGGAGAAGATCAGATGATCAAAGAATTTTGTGCTGAAAACTACACATCTATTCCTCTGGCAATTGCCAGAGGAGCTAACCGAATCGAATTATGTGACAACTTAGCGGTCGGCGGAACGACCCCAAGTACTGGTGTGATCGAAGAAACATTAAGTTACGCAGGGGAAAAAAATATCCCTGTAATGACGATTATCCGTCCTAGAGGGGGCGATTTTGTCTATAACGATATCGAATTGAAAATTATGCATACTGATTTGATTGAAGCAAAGAAATTAGGGACGGATGGCGTAGTTTTTGGTTGTCTTACTCCCTCAGGATGGCTAGACGAAGAAGCATTGGAACTATTGATCGAAACCGCAGAAGGCGTACAGATCACCTTCCATATGGCTTTTGACAGTATTCCTGAAGAACGGCAATTTGAAGCAATCGATTGGCTAGCAGCGCACGGTGTTGACCGTATCTTAACGCATGGCGGCCCTGCTGATCAAACGATTGAAGAACATTTCCCACGGCTCAAAGAATTGATTGACTATGCAGATGGCCGTTTGATCATTTTGCCCGGTGGTGGCGTAACAGCAGCGAATGCAGCACATGTAGCTAAAGAATTAAACGTGAGTGAAGTCCACGGAACTAAAATCGTTGAACTTCAGCCATAATCTTATAAACAAAAAACATTGGCAACAAGTATACTGCTTGTTGCCAATGTTTTTGCTTTTTACATAAAATACCCCATAAATAAAGAGGCAATATTGAAATAAATCAGTACACTTGTCAAATCACTCAAGGTCGTGATAAATGGACCGCTTGCTACCGCTGGATCAAATCCTAGACGATCCATCAGCATCGGAATCAAACTACCTGCAAGATTCGCCACTGTTATCGCAAACAACATGGCCATCCCTATCACAAATCCTAAGATAAAATTATGTTTCCAAAAGCCCACGATCAGAAAAATCGTCATCCCTGTAACAGCTCCTGTTACGACGCCGGTCAAGACTTCAGCCAAAACAAGTCGGACAAACCCGTGATCTTTGTCATCAGAGATTGCAAGTCGACGGACAGCCACAGCCAGCGACTGGGTTCCAGCATTACCAGCTGTTCCTGTGATCAGCGAAATGAAGACCGCTAAAATGCTCGCTTCACTTACCAAGTCTTCATAATGACTGATCAAAGAAGCAGTAGACATACCTAAAAACAACAGAGTGATTAGCCAAGGCAAACGTCGAGATGCTGCCTTTACTGGATTTTCATTGATTTCTTCCACATTGACCCCGGCAAGTCCTGAATAATCGCTGGCAGCTTCATCATCAATAACGTCAATGATGTCATCAACTGTGACGATTCCCAACAAATGATCATCATAATCGGTAACAGGAAGAGCTAAGAAGTCATAATCCCTGAATGTTTGTGCCACATCTTCTTGGTCGTCGCCTACATGAACTGAAAGCACCCGCTCGCTCATCAGATCAGAAATCATAGCATCATCATCATTCACGATTAGGTCGCGTAGAGAAATAACCCCCACTAGTTGACCTTCTTGATTAACGACATAGATGTAATAGATTGTTTCAGCAACATCTGCTTCATTCTTCAGCACATACATCGCAGAGCGAACGGTTTGATTTGCTACGATCGAAACAAATTCAGTAGTCATGATTGCACCAGCTGTTTCGTCTTCGTAATGGAGCAATTCCTTGATTTCACTGGCATCGTCTGCAGACATCAAACTTAAATATTTAGCAATTTGCTTTTTATCTAACGTATTAAGCAAATCGACAGCATTATCTGTATACATCTCAGAAAGCATATCTGCTGCATAGCTAGGACGCATCTCATCCAGATATTCTTTCATATGTTCGTTGTCTTCTTCAATCACATCGAACATATCCGCTAATTCTTTAGGCGACAGATAGGAATAGATCAGCTGCCTGTTCTCTTCTGTAAGAGATTGGTAGAATTGCCCCTGCTCATAGATATGCATCTCTAAAAAACTGTTTCTGAATGCCTGAATATTATTTTCCCTTAAATCTTGAGTCAACTGGGCAAATCTTTCCTCTAATTCTTGATTTTCATCCAAA
Source organism: Enterococcus sp. E5-162 (assembly GCF_035725965.1). Taxonomy (NCBI): domain Bacteria; kingdom Bacillati; phylum Bacillota; class Bacilli; order Lactobacillales; family Enterococcaceae; genus Enterococcus; species Enterococcus sp. E5-162. The sequence continues at coordinate 220,548 of NZ_JAPRFV010000004.1, forward strand.
CCAATCTCACCTCGCCTTATTCTTCAAACCGTCTCACAACTGCCTCCATGTCTGCGGCTAAAGGCTGCTTGAACTCTAGCAGCTCTTCTGTAAATGGGTGGTAAAAACGCAGATCATAACAATGAAGGGCTTGTCTTTTTATTCCCAGATCCATTCGTCCGCTATACATATCATCACCGAGCAGTGCACAGCCAATGGCGGAAAAATGAACTCTTATTTGATGTGTCCTTCCTGTATGCAGCTGGATATCAACTAACGCGATTTCTGTTAGTCGCTTCTCTATCCTGTACTCCGTCTGTGCAGAACGTCCTTCATCAGAGACCATTCGCTTCAGTAGCGAAGAATAATCTCGGGCAATCGGCAAATCGATATGACCATGTGCCGATAAATTTGAAAGCATTCCACTGACTAATGCCTGATATTTTTTTACAAACTTCTTTTCACGAAGTTGCGTGTCTAATTTTGCGTGCGCAAACCCATGCTTGGCAAAAAGCATCAAGCCAGACGTATCACGGTCTAGTCGTGTAACTACATGGATTACTTGGTTTTCGTACCCTTGTTTTTTGTAATAAGCCTTTACACGATTAGCCATTGTCCCATTTGGATGGTATTGGGCAGGAATGGACGAAACGCCTGCTGGTTTGTTTACTACCAGAACATGTTCATCTTCATACACGATATCGATCGGCGTTTCGTCCAAAAGTACGGTTTCATGTTCTCCTTCAGCAGGAATCACAATGGTTACCTTATCATCCTTGGCTAGAGAAAACAAGACATTTTCTACTTGATCATTGACTTTGATTTGACCGCCTTGAAATTTTATTTTCGCTAACAGACCTTTTGAGATCCCTTTTTCTTTTAAAAAATATTTTACCTGCTGAGAATGATCTTTCTCATAATCCCATGTAAACTGCATATTAATCCTCACCAATAAAGGCATCTTTCACGCGATGCCAAAAATGCATATGTCGATAAGAAGCAAAATGGATCCGTTCTTCTGCTATTCGATAATAAATAGAACGGATATCGGCTTTTGCGACATTCAATTGATCAACCGTTACAAGATAATCTTCTGTATTTTCCAATTTTATTTCTAACCACTCATCATGGGCAATCACGATTGGAGAACCCAAAGTACGAAACACTCGATTATTCAGCGAAGCAATCTCAGCCAATTGAAAGGCATTGATACTAGGATGGATCACTGCACCGCCGACACTTTTATTATAGGCAGTCGAACCAGTGGGTGTAGAAATCGTCAATCCATCTCCTCTGAAACTTTCAAACAATTCATTTTTAATGTATACATCGGCTACCATCGTACGATTGGCCCGCTTAATCGTTGATTCATTTAGTGCTAAAAAATGCTGATCAGGCGTTTCATCCAAATAACTGATCCGAACATCCAGCAAGGGATAGCTGACACTTTGTTCCAGATTTGTTCGCAAGCTGTCTACTAGTTCTTCCAGCTCGTAATCTCGCCAATCAGTATAAAACCCTAAATGACCTGTATGCACGCCTAAGAAACGCACATCATTCAGACAATGACTGTAGTGATGAAATGCCGATAATAATGTGCCATCTCCACCAATTGAGATGACCAACTCTGGTTCATGATCATCTCTCTGGATCCCAGCTTGTTCTAATAGTGTGTTCAAGCGCTCAGCCACTTCTATAGTCTTTGCTTCTTTATTGTGAACGATCGCTACTTTCATCCCCTGCCTCCTCTCTTTCGCTTTCTTTCTTCAAAAGCGTTCGATAGTAGACATCATCTGATTTTCCTCTTCCATGGGAGAACAATCGCTGTGCTTCTTGGATTTCTTCACGGATACTGGACATCTCTTCATCCAGTTGATACGCAGCTTCTGCCGCACGCTGAAGTCGTTCGCTCATTTCTTCTGGAAAAACGCCTTGATATTTATAATTCAGCGAATGCTCGATCGTTGCCCAGAAATTCATCGCAAGGGTCCGTATTTGGATTTCCGCCAAAATTTTCTTCTCACCACTGATCAGCTGTACAGGATACTCGATCACCAGATGATACGAACGGTAGCCGCTTGCTTTCTTATTAGTGATGTAATCCCGTTCTTGAAGAACTTTCATGTCTTTTCTTTTACGGATAATCTCAACAACTTGATGGATATCTTCTACAAACTGACACATGATCCTTAAGCCGGCAATATCAGACATTTCTTCTTCTAAGCGTCCCATTGGAATATGACGTAACTGTGACTTTGTTACGATACTGTCAACTGGTTTGACTCTCCCAGTGACAAATTCAATTGGAACATGACGATTTTGTTCACGAAACTGTTTACGGATTCCCCGCAGTTTCACTTTCAATTCTGATACAGTTTGTTCATATGGTGCTAAAAATGCTTCCCAATCTCGTTCCATAGCTGATACCTCTACTTCATTAACATTCATTGTTTATTCTACCATATATGCAAAGTTTTTTCGTACTCTTGAGTTATGCATTGACCAAAAAAAGAAAATTAGGCAAAATAGACAAAAAGGAGTCGATCAAATGACGCAAATGCTTGAAATCGAATATAAATCTATGCTGACAAAGCAAGAGTACGAGATATTCATCGCTCACTATCAATTAACAGATAATGATTTCCGTGTACAGACTAATATTTACTTCGATACCGTTGATGAACAGCTGAAGAAACAAAATTGTGGCCTACGAATCCGTTTCGTTGGTCATCAAGCTGAATATACATTAAAAACACCTGCTGAGGAAGGTCGTCTCGAAACGACGGATACCTTTGTAACAGAAGAAGCAGAAGCATTCATCTTTCAAAAACGTTTGCCTCGCTCAGACGCAGTTTTTCAAAAACTTTCTGATTTGAATATCGATCCTGCTTCATTGATCCAAACAGGAAAGCTTACAACAAAACGGGCTGAGTTCCCCATTAAAGAAGGACTTTTAGCTATCGATGAAAGCTGGGGAGACAATCTTCACGATTTTGAACTAGAACTAGAGGTAGTGGATGCATCTGCGGGAAAAATTGCTTTTATAAATTTTTTAAAACGTTTTTCTTTGCCTTATCGTCCTGCTAAGAACAAGATTCAACGTATGCTTGAGGCTAAAAATTAGAAACCTTTCATTTTCACGAGGCACTTGAGTTCATTTTTTTACTTTTTTCTGTTAAGTTATAGGATGTGAAAGAATCTAGTCACTAGTTGTATAGAATCTATTTTGGGGGAGATTCATATGATCGAAATCTATTTATTTGTTAATCCTTTAGGGGAATATTGTTTCAAAATGGAGCAACAGTTATTACAATTTATTGAAGAAGAGTACGGAACACCATCAAAAGAAAAGATGCAATTTCGCTTTCTTCCTTTGGTCAATTTGCAGACAATTGGGGATGTCATGCAACAAAAAGGAATTTCTCAAAACAATCTTGAGAAACGCAACCACTTATTCTCAACGACTTATTCTGCCGCATTAGACTGCAAAGCGGCTCAATTCCAAGGAAAGAAAAAAGGCCGCCATTTTTTGATCAAACTGCAAGAAGCAGTCGGCTGCAATAACATACCATATTCTCATGCACTTGCTGAATCGATATTTGAAGAGATTGGCGGCGATTTGAATATGTTTAAAGAAGATCGGCAATCTGACTTTGTTAAAGAAGTATTCTTTTCCGATCAAAAAATTGCTCGAGAAATGGGCATCACGAAACATCCTTCCGCAGTCGTTTACAATTACGCTTGCGATCGTGATTTTGGTGTTTTAGTAGAAGTAGAAGGCACAAGCAGCCTTTGGAGAATCAAAGAGCTGTGTAAAACAACAGATAACTCGTATCAAGTTTTTAATGGTGAACATTTACATACAAATGATTCTCAGTTCCATTCACGAACTAGCCATTTACACTTGCTTTCTAATTAAAAAAATACGTCGACTCCCTTACAAGAGAGCCGACGTATTTTTTTCGTTTCTATTCGAAAAAATCAAAAATCTTATAAACGATCAATCAATTCTTCTAATTCGTTTAGTCGTTGTTCAAACATCGACATTGCATCTTCGATATACGCAGCCTGTGTCATATCTACTCCTGCTTTTTTCATCACTTCAACAGGATAATCACTGTTACCAGCTTTTAGATAAGCCAAATAGTTCTCTAGCGCATCTGGTTCCTGACTAAGTATTCTTTTCGCCAACGCTGAAGCAGCAGAAAAACCAGTCGAGTATTGGAAGACATAGTAATTATAGTAAAAATGCGGGATCCGTGACCATTCAAATTTGATTTCTGGGTCTTCTTCGACTGCCGGACCATAATATTTTGCATTCAATTTACCATAACTATCACTTAGATATTCACTAGTCAATGGCACACCTTTTTCATCTTCCGTATGCATGAAGTGCTCGAATTCAGCAAATTGTGTCTGGCGGAAAACTGTTCCTTTAAATCCATCCAAGTAATGGTTGAGCACATAAGCTCGGACGCGAGGGTCTTTTTCTGTTTCCAATAAATATTCTGTTAGGATATTTTCGTTCGTTGTCGAAGCTATTTCTGCTAAAAAGATGGAGTAGTCACCGTATACATAAGGTTGGCTCGATCGTGTGAAATAACTGTGGACACTATGTCCCATTTCGTGGACAAGCGTAAACAATTGATCCAATGTATCATGCCAATTCAATAAAATATATGGATTTGTGTCATAGCTTCCCGAAGAATAGGCACCACTTCGTTTTCCTTTATTTTCGACAACATCGATCCAACGTTCAGAGAATGCTTTTTCTACAATAGTCATGTACTCTTCGCCCATTGGCTTCAGTGCTTCCAAAGCTTTCTCTTTTGCTTCTTCATACGTAAAGGTGATTGGAGCTTCTCCTAAGACCGGTGTATAAAGATCGTACATGTGCAGTTTTTCCACTTCTAATAAACGTTTCCGTAATTCCATATATCGATGCAGCAAAGGCAAATGCTTGTTTACTACATCTACCAAAGTGTCGTATACACTTTCAGGAATGTGATTATTGCTCAAAGATGCTTCTCTGGCAGAGCTGTAATTACGAACTTTTGCTTTAAAATTATGTCCTTTTATATGCGTACTTAAAGTTGAAGCAAACGTATTTCTAAATTGCTCATAAACACTGTACAACCCTTTAAATGCGGCTTCGCGAACACTTCGATCCGTGCTTTCTAGCAACTGACCGTACACACCATGAGATAATTGGACTTTTTCACCATTCTCTCCTTCGATCGTTGGGAAAACTAAATCTGCATTATTCAAAACAGCAAATGTATCACTTGAAGCCTCAAAGATTTCTCCTGCTCCTGCAAGAAGCGATTCCTGATCGGCAGATAAAACATGGGCACGATTATCTACTATTTGCTGGATATAGTGACGATAGACTTCTAACTTCGGTTCTTCTTTGAAATATTGCCAAATCCGTTCATCTGATAACTGCAATATTTCTGGTTCAAACCAGGAAACAGCTTCACTAACCTTTGAAAACAAACTACTTGCTCTTGCATAAAGCGCTTGATATTCTGTATTCCCAGTATCTTGATCGTTTTTAAGGTGTGCATAGACATAAATGATTTCGGTTTGGCGATAAACACTCAACACAAATTCAATCGCATCAAGAAATTGAGAAGCGCCTTGATTAAGTGTTCCTTTATATTTTTCAGATTTTTTTAACTTTTCTGATAATTCTAGATATTTCTCATCAAATTCTTTGTCGCTTGAAAAGATCTTGGTCAAGTCCCAAGTTAAATTTTCAGGCAATTCTTCGCGTTTTGGCAACTGCTTTACTTCCATGAAATCCACTCCTTTTTATATCCTTTTGTCTCGGTCTTTCAAAATAGATCCTCGTCTCACATCCACATGTTACAGCGTCTGATTTTTCTACTAATCTATGTGTCTGCTTCTATCAATTTTAGCACAACTGAAACTTGTTTTACATAGAAAACCGGTTCCTGTTCTATTTTTATACTTACTATATTTTCCAAGAGGATAAATGTGTGCATTCATCAAAAAATTGCCGATAGACCATCTCTTCCTCAATCATAGGGAAAAGCCACTCCCTTTTATATTCTTTTACTTGGCAAAACCATGAGCTAAAATCAGGTACTTTCTGTTGCTTTAAGGATTCTTCGTACAACATTCGATAAAGAAAAACCTGTTCTCGTAAATAAAAGAAAAACCGACTGTTTTGATAGATCCACGGTGATAGATACAAAAGGTGCTTGTGACGCAAGTAGCACTGTTCTTGTATGGATACTGTATTTTTTTGTTTGTAAATCAGCTGGCGCGCCAACCACTTCTTCCCATCCTCGCTTAACTTGTCTGTTTTCTTCATCTGATTTATTTTGATCTCATTATTAGTAAATATTTTTTTAAGATCATTACCAGAAAAAGTCCAGCAGCTACTGAAAAAAGAAATGTGACCTGATACAGTCTCTGTAATATGATGATATAAATAAAGTTTTTGGTTCTTAAGGTCAGCTTTCCAACAATGTACCCCCCTTTTTCTATTATAATAGCAGCAACTTTTTTCTATCAATGAAAATTGCCGTTGTCCAAGAAAAGAATGACCAAGTATCCACCATACTTGGTAACCGTTGTTCAAATAATTTTTGGTTCTTTCAAAAAATCTCTGATGAGACAACCTAGAACATTGGATTTCTAATGCTAGATTAGCCAATAAAATATCTGGTCTCTGCCTCAATCTTGGCAAATAAGCTTCCAAAAATACAGGTTCTGCTGACTGTCCCAGCCAATCCATGAAACATTCCTTTAACTGCAAGTGTTCTTCTGATTCCCCCTCACTAAAAACCGAACAGTTTTCGGTTTTTCGATGGGCAAAATGAGCACATTTTTTCTTTCCCTTTTTCAAAACCACTCTTTTCCGACAACTACGACAATAATACATTTTCTCTTTTTCTGCATATTTAGCAGAACAGCATTCATGATATTCATTCATCGCAAGCAGCATTTTTCTCCCTCTGAACTTATTTACGTCTAGCCATTTATTTACACGAAAAAGAGCCATATCGATATATGATCGATATGGCTCTTACTATAATAGTGATTTATACAAAATAAAATTTCGTACGCTCGATAGCATTACGCGCCATCAGACACTTTCCATATTCATTCAATGTTTCTGGTGTACGATCGCTCTTTTCTGCAAACTCCAAAATTCGAGCAATCTGATTCTCTACATCCGCTTGGTTGAGATTCTCCATCCAGAAATGAACGACTAGGTAATAACGCTCTTCAAATAAGTACAAATCAGTCCAAGCAGACTCTAGTTCAACGTCTGTTGCCAGCTGGATCACTTGCTCAAAATCTTCAAAAGCAAAAATTGCTTGTCTTTCCTGTTCTTCTAGGGCGCTTCCAGATAATTCTTCTTCCGGATCGCTACCAATAATTTGCTGACGGAGAAATTCGCTCACGTCTTCTGAATCAACAGCAGAATCTTCTGATTGAGAAATTTCTTCATCTGGCAGGTTTTTACTGATAAACAGTTCTAATCCGTCTCCTTTTGGCAAAACTTGGAAAGTGACAGCTTCGCTTCCTCGGAACTCCTCTTCGATATCAACTTCTTCCAGAATACTATAAAAGAAATTTTCGATTTCTTTGTGATTGCCAAGTAAATCCAAAAATGAAACGCCCCGTTCTTCTAAATCTTCATGACCTATCAGTACACGGATCGTATTTTCATTAATGTGTTCCATTTCCATTTTGCTACACCTCACTTTGCCGCAATGTTCAATATAGATTCATTGTAGCGAAATCAGCTTAAATGTAAAGAAAAAAAATCCCGCTGTTAAGTGAATTTAATAAAACCAGCAGATTTTTTCAATCGTTCAAGCTATCTTATTTAACTATAACATTTTTGGGAGATGAATACTATATAGCCGACTTTTTAGCTAATCAATCACTTCTGTTTTTCATACCATGACCACTCTCACACCCTTTTTTGTGCCCACAATAAAGAACGCTATTTATAAAAACAAAAAAACTTGGAAAAACTATCATCGTAATAGTTTTTCCAAGTTTCATTTTATCTTCTATAATCCAGCCATCAATTGTGCTTGACGCAATTCTAATTGTCGTACATCGCGCGGCAGGAATCGACGAATCTCATCTTCATTAAAACCAACTTGTAGACGTTTATCATCAATCATGATTGGACGGCGAAGCAATCCAGGATTGTTTTGCACAAGTTCCAATAGTTCTTGTAACGGCAGATCATCTAAATCCATGTTCAGTTTTTGGAATACTTTGGAACGTGTCGAGATGATTTCTTCTGTTCCGTCTTCTGTCATTTGTAAAATCGCTTTTAATTCAGAACTGTTCAATGGTTCTGAAAAAATATTACGTTCAACAAATGGAATCTGATGTTCTTGCAACCACGCACGAGCCTTTCTGCAGGAAGTACAACTTGGGGAAGTATATAATGTTAACAACGTGCACCACTCCTTTTCGTGATAAGAATCACTTTTTTGTAACAGAAGATCATAATAATCTCCCATCTGTTTCTATTATACATAATCAACTTTTAAATAGCTACCTTTTTTTCATAATTTTTTTAAAAAAATGAAAGTTATCTAAGGTTAATATACAGTAAAACCAGCATTCTTGCTTTTTCTATCATTTAAAAATTAGAGTTTTCAAATCTAATTCAAATTTTACAAGACGATGAAACAGCCAATAAAACTGTACTATTATTTTATCTAGAAGCACAAATGAAACCGATTTCTTAAGATTTTTTATGTTTTTTATTTCTTTGATAGTAATGTTTCTTGTCATTTTAGATAATATTGTTCTTTATTATAACGCTTATTTTCTCTGTTATATAAGCACAATATTTTAAAGCAATGATTACTAGATAAAATTTACTATAAACAAATAAACTAAATAACGTTATTTTATGTTTGAATAGTTATATTGAGACTGTATTAAAAAAATAAACCTTTCGAAAATTCCTCAGAGATTGCATTAAAATAAACCCACCGAGTTACACAATAATGATTAATTTGTTCATCAAACCTATTGACGTGTTTCATGATTTTTAGTGAAAAAAACTGAAATCTAAAAACCTTATTCTGTCAAGGAAACAGAAATATAGTAAGAAAAACCTTTATTTATCAGCTTTTTTAGATAATTTTTTCTGTTACAATAGTCAAGGATTTGTGAAAAAATCAATGAAAACCGAAAGGCGTGTAAAATTTTGATTAAATCAGTTGTGTTTGATGTTGATGATACAATGTATGATCAGCAGCAGCCATTTCGAAACGCGGTAAAAAGAGTCGTGCCGCTTGTTTCAGATGAAGATATGCATCCACTATATATCCGCTTCCGTCATCATAGTGATGAAAACTTTCCAAAAGTAATGGCAGGAGAGTGGACGCTAGAATATATGCGAGCACATCGAATCAGCCAATCACTAAAAGATTTAGACTACCCTCACATCACAGAAGAAGAAGGTCTCCTATTTCAAAAAATTTACGAGGAAGAACTTGATAATATCTGTTTGCATGAGGAGGTCAAAAAAACACTTGACTTCTTGAAGGAAAAAAATGTCCCATTAGGAATTATCACAAATGGACCGACTGACCATCAGACAAAAAAATTAAAACAACTTCAATTGAACAATTGGATTCCTTCCCACAACATGCTGGTTTCTCAAGCAACAGGGTTCCAAAAACCAGAAAAAGAGATTTTTCAGCTTGCTGAGAAAGAATTTCATATGCTTCCAGGAGAAACTCTATATGTTGGCGACAATTATGACAATGATGTTCTAGGTGCAAAAAGTGCCGACTGGCAAGCACTTTGGTTCAACCATCGAGAACGCAAAATCGACCAGACTCCTATTTGCGATATCGAAATTTCTTCTTTTGATCAGCTGTTAGAAACAATGAAGACAATCTTTGCTTAACTCCTATAAATAAAAACAAAAAATAATAGCAAGGAAATCGGGTTAAAACGGAAACCCAACTTCCTTGCTATTTCTTAAATCAACTAAACACCTGCTTTTTTCGAAAGATCTTCTTATCCATTACTGAACGATTGTTTCGAATCTCTTACTTCTCAATCTCTCCTACACTTAAGATCATGCGGATATCTTCTTCAGTCAGTTTTGTCAGCTGTTCTTCATTTCCTTGGATCACTTTTTGGAACAGTTCGCGTTTTTCTTGTTGGAGCGAATCCATTCGTTCTTCAATCGTTCCTTCAGAAATCATACGCCACACTTCTACCACATTTTTCTGACCGATTCGATGCGCACGACCAGCAGCTTGTTCTTCAATTGCAGGGTTCCACCAAAGGTCATACAAGATGACCGTATCTGCTCCTGTCAAATTCAGTCCCGTTCCCCCGGCTTTTAAAGAAATCAGGAAAACATCTTTTTCGCCTGCATTAAATGCATCTACCATACTTAATCGATCTTGCGGTTTTGTACTGCCTCTTAAATAAAATGTTGAGATCCCCAGCTCGGCTAACTCTTCTTGTAAGATAGTAAGCATACCTGTAAATTGAGAAAACAGCAGAACTCTGCGTTTGTTCTCTTTGGCAGCGACTAATAGATCTTTTACTTGTTCGAGTTTGCCAGAACCGCCTTGGTAATCTTCAATAAACAGACGAGGATCGCAACAAATTTGACGCAACCTTGTCAGACCTGCTAGTATCCCGATCCGGTTTTTCTTGAATGCTTCAGAATCCATTGACGAGATTTCTTCACGCATTTGACGCAAGTAAGCTAAATAAACGGTCTTTTGTTCTTCTGTCAGTGCAGAATATAGATTCATTTCTGTTTTTTCTGGTAAGTCTTTCAACACAGTTTGCTTATCTCGCCGTAAAATGAACGGTCGGATCATTTGCGCAATTTCTTCTGCGGCAAGTTCTCTGAATTTTGTTTTGGTTGGGAAAAATCCTGGCATGATTGTTGCAAACAATGACCACAATTCTTCTAAATTATTCTCGATTGGTGTCCCACTTAATGCAAATCGCTGAGGCACAGCTAATTCTCTCAATGCTTGAGCAGTTTTCGTACTACTATTTTTGACCATTTGCGCCTCATCAAGGATCAAATAATCAATTTTTTGTGATTGGTAATCAGCTAAATCTTGTCTCAAACTGGCATAAGAGGTCACTCGAATATCTGTGTCTTTAGCCAGCAATTCTTCCCGTTCTTTTTTATTCCCATTGATTACTTGGATACTCAAAGAAGGAGCGAATTTTTTTACCTCTGCCTGCCAGTTGTAGATTAAGCTGGCCGGCGCTACGATCAAAGCAGAAAAGCTTTCCCGTTCTTCTTTTTCCGAAAGTAAAAAGGCAATCGTCTGCAGTGTTTTCCCAAGTCCCATTTCATCGGCTAAGATACCGCCAAACTGATAATGGCCCAACATCTTCAACCATCGGAACCCTTGCTTCTGATACTCTCTCATCTTTGCATTCAATCCTTTGGGAAGTTGTGCCTGATACCCTTCTGGATGAATGAGATTTTGGACCATCGTATGAAACGATTCGCTAAAAGTAGCATTGCTTTTTTCCAATTGATTTTGAATGATCAGTCCTTGATTCTTAGGTACATGGATCGTCCCTTCTTCTGAACGTATTGACTCCCGTAATTGTTGCAATACTTGGCTTGTTTGTTGGAATTCCTCTGAATCAAAAGAAAGAACCTGTCCGTTTTCCAATGTATAAAAAGCATCGTTTCGCAACAAGCTTTGCAGTACATGATCAATCTCTTGCTCTTCTATCCCCGATACGTCGAATCGAATATCAAGCCATGAACCAGTCTCGGTTACTTCGATTTGCGGTTGATGTTTATGCGCATCTAAATACAACTCCCGCAACTTTCTGCCAAGTCTGACTTCACCAAACTGACGGAAAACAGATAGTTCTGTACGGAAAAAGGCATATAGTTCCTCCCCGCTTGGCAATGGACGCTCATAGCCAGTTTCATTTTTCTGGTAGCGATACATCCTGAATAAATCAAGGACTCGTTTTTCTTCAGCTCTGTCACGCAGCACCTGAAAGTCCTGATTGGCCGAGACCTCATGTTTTGGATCGGTCGAATAGATGACTTCGCCATAAACGAAATCGACTCGAGCTTGGATTTTTCCTTTGGCTTTTCGGAAAAAGAAAATAAATTCGACTGGAATATCCGCTACTTCCTTTTCTACTTCAGAGGCAACAACTACGTCTCCAATCTCCGAAAGAAGAGGAATGATTTCTTTAAACAAGGCCGGTAGTTCTTTTTTCTTGAATATTACTTCTGGTTTCTCCAATCGGCGAATCAATTGTTTCCAAGTTTGATAAACTGTTTGTTGATGTTTCGTTAGAGAATAGAATACTCCCTGGATAAGTCCCCACTGATAATGCATAAAGAAAAAATCAAAATCATTCAATGCTTGCAATAAATAGTCTTCTTCCTGTTTTTCCACTTTGAATGATAAAGGCTTGTTTTGATCGGAAAATTGGATTCCTTGATCGTTTTGTCCATTTATTTGCAGATGCAAACGTGTCGTCTGATTCATCTGTTCTAGCAGGAAGCGGGCTTGTTCTACTGGGAGAAGCAGGTATCTTTTATCTAGTTTCCCTTTGACTTGCAAGCCATTCGTGCCTAATAATTGATGCGTTTGGGCACTTCCTGCAAGGTGAGCGAGTATTTTTTGATCTTCTTTTTGAAAAGCCCGTTTATCTAGACGAAACTGATACTGCTTATTGACTGTGTAGGTTTCTTTTTCTGTGTAAGCCTGTAAAAAATCATAGATGTTTTTTACGATATATGTCTTTTTCGGCGATGCCAAAGAACCGATACGTAAGTAAAGCGCCAAAATAGAAAGCTCTGGATGATACTGATTTGTCTCAATCGTTTCTACTTGGTATTCAATAATCAAGGATTGCACCGCTTGAGGATTTTTTTGTGTTTTTAGACGAGAAAAACCTTTTGCAATGATTTCTCCTTCACTTGTTGTTTTTACCGGTTCTAACATCGGCTGGTCTTTTTTCATGATACGAGATAGATTTTTCGACCGTAAGTAAAGTTCCACAGCAACTGTATGCTTACAATATTTATGTTCCTCCCAATATGGACATTGGCAGTAATCTATCTCTTTTGCTGTCCCATCCAAATCAACCATGTACAATTCACTGCCCAAGACTTCTGCATGCCACACGTTTTCTTCTTGGTCAGGGACAACCGATAACACTCGGCCTTCTTGCAAGTATTGACGCCCACGTGCAATGACTTTTTCCGGAATACTCCATTTCATAGTTACCAATCTCCCTTTTTATCCAAGTTGATAGCGTATTTTGCTTTGTCCGCTACCTTCTGTATCAATTCTTATTTGCTGTAATACTCGTTCTTTCAATTCTCTTACATGGCTAATGATTCCAATCATTCTTCCTTCACTTTCAATCGTTTCTAAAGCTTCCATCGCCATTTCCAAAGCTTCTTCATCTAATGATCCAAAACCTTCATCAATAAACAATGCATCGATTGCTACCCCACCAGCTTGTGTCTGGATCACATCCGCAAGGGCTAATGCTAAAGAAAGTGCTGCAATAAAACTTTCACCGCCAGACAGCGTATGCGCGCTTCGAGACATGCCTGCCTGATCATCATAGATATTGATTTCTAATCCGGTTTTCCCTCGATAACTGCCGATCGTATCCGCTAGTTCAAACTGATAACGATTTTTCGTTAAACGTTGGAGATGATCATTTGCTACTTGTAACACTTCTTGTAGATAAACTTGAAGCACATACCGTTCTAAACTAGTTTTCTTAGGATTTTCTCCGTTGAATGTTTGCGAAAGTTGCTGTAATTGCGTAAGTTCATCTAATTGCGTCTGGCTTGCGTGATAAATCGAAAGACATTCATCGTAGATTTTCTGGTTATTGATTTTTTGTTCTTGTAAACTGTATATCTTTTCTTGCTTTGTTTCGATCATCTCTCTTATCTCTTCCAATTGCTGGCTAATCTCTTCTGTATCTGGAACTATCTCCGTCAGCTGGATATTTTCTAATTGACGTAGTCGGTCAGCTGTCACTAATTGTGCTTCATGATAAGTAGTGATTATGCGCTGGTTCTCTTCGTATTGTGCTTGCTGTTGTGCGAATGCACAGACTTCCTCAGTTGTTGAAAAATACGCTTGGGTTTCCAGCTTTTCAGCTATTCTTTGCTGTTCTTTTTCTATTTTTTCATCTGTTTTTTCTATTTGTTCCTGTTGAAGATCAAGTTGTGTCCGAAACATATGCAGATCTTGCAACAATTGCATTCCTGCTTTCTGTTCAGCAGCGAGTTGGTTCGAGTCTTCTTCTAACCGTTTTTCAAGTTGTCGTATCTCTTCTTCTAAACAGTTGCTATCCGTATCTTGTAATTGTTTTTCTAAACTTTTGATTTCGCCTTGCAGTTGTTGAAGCTGATTATTTTTTGCTGTCTGTTGCTGCTTGTAGACAGCTAATTGCTGCTCAATCTTTTCTACTTGTTGGCTTATTTCTTCTAGTTCTGCTCTTGCATTGGCTATCTTGCTTTTTCGTTTATCTAAAGATTGTTCGACTACTGTAAGAGCAGTTGTTGTTTGTTCTGTTATCGCAGGAAATGCCTGTTGTAAAGCCTGTTGTAAGTGTTTTTCTTGTCCAGCTAGTTGTATATTCGTTTCCATGATTTTTTGTTCTAAATCAGATAATTGCTGTTGAAGATTATTTTCATGTGCTTCATTTTTGGCAATGATTTGCTGGGTTCTTTCTACAGCTGACTCAGCTTCTGCCAGTTGTTGCTCTACTTTCAAGATATCTTCTTTATTTGGCTGTTCATGTTTTGATTGTTGTACGGGATGTTCTGTCGACCCACAAACCAGACATGGTTCCCCCGGACGCAAGAAAAGCTGAAGACGAGCAATTTGCTGCTTTGCCCATTGGCTTTTCAGCTGTTCTGCTTGTTCTATCTGTTGTTTCAATCGCTGATTATTTTTTGTTGTTTCTTCGGCTGCTTTTTTGAGCTCTTCTCTTATCTGTTCGAGTGATTCGATGCTTTTTGTTTTTTGTTGTTTTATTTCCTGCTGTTTTTCATCTAGATATTTTAACTGTCCAAAAGCAAGACGATCTTCCTGCAGTTTTTCCTGATCTAATAAGATTTCTTGAAGAAATCGAGTTCTTTCCTGATAAATAGCCTGTTTTTGATGTAGCTTTTCGGCGTTCGTTTCTTCTTTATCTAATGAATGTTTTAATTGTTCTGCTTCTTGTTTTTTACTACGCAAGGCTTCGACAATCGGTACCATCATCTGTTTGTTTTGCAATTGTTGAGCAGCTTCTTTGATTTTTGTTTGCCGATGTATGCGGTCTGTTTCATTTTTTTGCCACTCTTCATAATGTTGCGTAGTCATCGCTAGTTTCTTTGTTTGTTCATTGCTTTTTTGTGACAGTTCTATTTTTTCAGCTTTTATTTCTTTCAGGTGCTGGATTGGTTCAATTAAGCGTTGTGTAAATTCATAATACCCAATCCATCGTTTCTTTTCCTCTATTTCGTCTTTTTGAGCGGCTAATTTCTTTTGCTTATTTAGTAATGTCGCTTTTTCTTCATAGCTTTTTTTCAAGGTTTCAAAACGATAGTAGGAATTTTCTAATTGTTTCTGTTTCTCCTGATAGTCTGCTAAAACTTCTTTTTCTTTAGTGATTTGTTTTTCTAGTATGGCCTGATGGTTTGTCCATTGGGAAAGAACGGCTTCAAACCCTGCTACTGCTTCCTCTTCTTTGACTAAAACAAATCTTTTTTGCAGAAGATGAAGATTTTGCTCTAAATGATCTAGTTTTTGTTGCTGTTGCTTTGCTTTTTCCTTTAATCGCTCATTGAACTGTTGGAAAAGCTGAGTACCGAACAAATGACGTAAAACAGTCTCTTTTTCACTGCTTGATGAAACCAAAAAATTACGGAATTCTCCTTGGGGCAGTAAAACGATTTGGGAAAACTGTTTCGCATCGAGATTCATCAGTTCTCTGATCAACTGGTCTGCTTCTGTACGTTTTGTGATTTGTTTTATTTCTTTTCCTTTCCCATCAAAAATGGTCAACGTTACTTTAGCTGCCTGTTTTTTTGTTCCGTTTCCTTTTCGTTTCGCTAAAACTTGCTCTGGTTTTCGTTCGATTTCATAGCTCATCTGCTGATGTTCAAAAGAAAAAGTCACGCTTGTTTCTTCTTCTGGTGTAGCAAACAAGGAACGCATCTCTTTTCCAGAACGAAGTCTTCCGGAAGTTTCACCAAAAAGTGCGAAAGTGATCCCATCAAAAATCGTCGTTTTTCCTGCTCCTGTCTTCCCGCTGATCAAAAAAAGCGGTGCTTCTGTCAATCGTGAAAAATCAACGGTCTCATTGATAAAAGGACCAAAATTTTTAAGTTTTAATTTTTTCGGTTTCATTCTTGATCATTCCATTTCCATGATTTCTTGCAACGTTTCTCCGAGCCATTTTTCTTGGTTTGCCGTTAGCTGTTCTTCCGTCATTTCACTAAAAAATGCTTCTGCTAATTTTTGAGGATCTTTCATTTCTAGTACTTTTCGTTTGTGCTTTGTTTGTTCTGCTCGGCCGTTTGCCCGTTCAATCCCCAAAATACGAGGATATATTTGCCGAAGCTGGTTCATCATATTCGGGATGATCGTTCTGTCCGTGAGATAGATCTGGATATAATTCTCCCGATTGACGGACTGATAGAAGGCAGGATCCAACAATTCTTTAAAACTTGCTGTTATTTCTTCAATATCATGCAGTGGTTCGATCTCCCTAAAATTCAACTCTAGGTCTGTTGCCAGGTCAACGATCCATACGCCTTTTTTCTGGTTGATCTCAGATAGAGAAAATTTCAACGGCGAGCCACTGTAGCGAGCATTATCCTGTCTTAAAGCTGCTTGATTATGCAAATGTCCTAGTGCTACATAATCAAACGGTGTAAGTAGTTCTCCTGGGATCGAATCCAGACCCCCTACTTCGATTTTCGTTTCCGAATCAGATTTTACACTTCCCATTACAAAAAAATGGCTAATCAATACGTGTTTTTTCCCTGAATCGAACAGCTCCTCCATTTTATCTATCACTTTTGCTACCGCTTGCTGGATCGTGCGGATACTGTCATCTTCAAAATATAATCTAGCTGCAATTGGTTCAAAGTAAGGAAGAAAGAAAAATTGTATGTTGTTAAACTCGACTGGTTCGAAAGCTTCTGCTAGCTGCGTTCGCAAAAAATAGTTCGAATAACTGAACCATGGCGTACCAGCTGAAAGTCGCGTACTGCTATCGTGATTTCCTGATATAGCAAAAATTGGGATCCCTTCCTTTAAATTCCAATCAACCATCAATTCATTGTATAATGCTACGGCATCGACAGCGGGCACACTCCTATCATATAAGTCTCCTGCAATCACGATTGCCTCTACTTTTTCTTCTTTCGCGATATCCAGTATAGAAGATAATACATGACGTTGGTCTTCAATCAAGTCATAACCTTGTAGTTTTTTTCCGATATGCCAATCGGCTGTATGTAAAAAACGCATCCAATCACCTCAAAAAATGTCCTTCTAATCATTATAACACTTTGATCCATTACATGACACCTGTCTTCTATTTTGCACGTTAGAAAGCAAAAAGAGGGCAGACTTGACGTCTCTCCCTCGTTTTTCATCGAAAAGTCTGAACAGAACAGGAGATTCAAAAAGACCGCCCACTCCTAAACTTATCACTTTATTTTTTTTTGATTTCATATTTAAAATCTGGGTTCACTTCTTTGTCCAATTTGTCAAAAGCCGCTTGTGTTCGTCGTTCAATCTCCGCCATTCCTTCTTTATCCGTTTTCTTGATATCTGATAGGTCGATTGGTTCACCGAAACGCACTGTTACTCTCTTACGTTTGAACAAATCCCCAAGTGTCAGTGGACCTTGGTATACGGCTGGTACGATTTTCGCTTTAGACATTCTGGAAATCAACGCCATCCCGCCTTTAAGTTCTGTAGCATGCCTTGTCCCACTGGGGAACATGATTAAACTTAAATTTGTCGATTTTAAAATCTTTACAGGTGTTTTAATGACGCTTGGTCCTGGATTCTCTCTTTTAACTGGAAAAGCATTAGATCGAGTTAATATAAATCGCAGAACCGGATTTTTGAACAGTTCTTCTTTTGCCATAAAGCTGAATTCCTTCGGTGCTGCAGCTACCGCTAGATATAATGGGTCCCACCAAGTACGATGGGGGGCAACTAGTATGTAATTCTCATCTTGCGGTAATACTTCTTTATTCTCATAACGGGCATTCCCATTGACTAAAGCTAATAGTACTCGAACTACCCCTCGCATAAATCGATAAAACATAGTCTCTTCCTTTCCCTTCTTATGGTCATAGTATGCATAAAAAACAGAGGTTTGACAAGCCACCTTGGTTCTTTTTAATAAAAATAGTATAATACAAACGACTATTTTTTTCATTTTGGAGGGAATCCATGCTTCATGAAGACGAACGAATCGACCAATTATACGCAGAAGATATCAAAATTATCCAAAGTTCCCAAGTATTTTCTTTTTCTTTAGATGCTGTGCTACTTGCTCACTTCTCTCGTGTGCCTAAAAAAGGACAGATTGTTGACCTTTGCGCAGGTAATGGTGCAGTTGGCCTGTTTTTAAGCAAACGAACTCAAGCAGCTATTGATGCTATCGAACTTCAGCCTCGCCTAGCAGACATGGCAAGACGTAGCATCGCGCTGAACCATCTAGATGAACAGATGACAGTCCACACCATCGATCTGAAAGACAGCTTATCCGTCATTCGGCATAATTCTTGTGACTTAGTCGTCTGCAATCCACCTTATTTCAAAGGGCTGCCAACAAATAAAACGAACCCTAATAAACACCTAGCAATCGCCCGTCATGAAATCCATACAACATTAGAAGAAGTGATCGACAATTCAAGTAAGTTACTAAAAACAAATGGGCGTTTCGCTATGGTCCATCGACCTGAACGATTCTTAGAGATCATCCAAATTATGCAAAATCATCGGATTGCACCTAAACGGATCCAATTTGTTTACCCAAAAGCTGGAAAAGAGGCAAATATTTTGTTAGTTGAAGGAATCAAAGAAGGTAAATTAGATGGATTCAAAGTCGCTCCGCCATTGATCACTTACGATGCAGACGGGGAATACACAGCAGAGATTCGTGAGATGCTCTATGGCAAATAAACATTATTTTTACGTATTATTCTGTAAAGATCAGACATTTTATGGTGGGTACACAACAGACCTTTCTAGGAGACTAGGGGAACATAACAATGGTACTGGCGCTAAATATACACGTCTTCAAAAAAGAAGACCTGTTAAGATGATCCATGCAGAAGTATTTTCTTCAAGAAGCGAAGCAACAAAAGCAGAAGCTGCATTCAAAAAACTCACCCGAAAACAAAAAGAACATTATTTGAAGACACACTCAACTGTTTTGCTTCCTGAAAATAGATGACTGTTAAAAACACGATAAATATAAAAAAACTTCAGGCAAAAACAACTGTTTTTACCTGAAGTTTTTTGTAGCTATTATTCTGATACGTTTGTCTCGCTGCTGTTCGTACTTGAACTTCCTCCTAGCAAGGCTTCGCTGACTAGGTGAATGTAATGTGTCATCCCTTCAGGATTTGGATGGACTTGATCATCATAAAACCAGTCACTATGGTCATTACTGTAGCTATACCAATCAATCAGCGTCATATTGTCGTATTTTTTTGTCATCTGTTCAAGCATCGCATTCACGTCATTTTGCCAACGTTTCGTCGGTACTCGGACATTGACCCAGTATACTTTTCGATCACCGATTGCATCCATCACGCTATCAAACTGAGCTTCAGAGAATGAGCCATTCGTTCCTAGTCCAATTAGAACAGTGTCTTTCAATAAATCTTGTTCCTTTAATTTTTCAATATACGGTACACTGGCATATAATTGTCGCCCCACATCGCCATCTACCACTACTTTTGGATAAAGCTCTTGTAGATCAGTTGCAGCATCTAGCATAACTGAATCACCAAATGCCGTTAGCTCTAATTTTTGTGCCTTGTTTCCTTGGGCCTTAGACAACTCGTACTTATCAAGAATCGCTTGGTCAACGGAACTAGTGGTATTTTCTGAATTGTTTCTGGTTTCTTCTGCTAATTTTTTACTTTCAGCGATCTTTGCCTGCAATTGTTTTTGATCGGCCGTTACAGCATTTTTTGGTGCCGTAACGAAACCAACGAATGCAATTGCTACAAGTAATGTGCCTGGAACAACCCATGGTTTGCTCTTACTGATGATTGGTTTACTGAACCATCCTTTCATCACTTGGAATGTACGACCATAGTCAAAACGTGCTAGCGGACGTTCCACATATCGATAAGAAAGTTCACTGATGATTAAAATCAATGTGATTTCTACTAAAGTATGGAACAGAACATGATCAGCAATATCAGTCACTTTTGCTTCATAAAAAATCATAACTGGAAACTGATACAGATAAATCCCGTAGCTTCGTTTGCCAATCCAAGTAAATACTGGATTTGTCAGCCAACGATTCAAGCTTGCTCCAGGATGTGCTGTCACTGCAACTAGTACTACGCATAAGAGACTCACTAGGAGCATCCCTCCATAATAGATGAAATTGTAATGATCATCTAAAAAGAAGAAGCAAAGAATCAGTGCCAGCAGTGAGATTCCTCCAGCGATATTCAGGATACTTTTTGCTTGTTTCGGGATGTTTTTCTTCAAACGAGTACTTGGCCAAACAAAAGCGAGCGCACTTCCCAACCATATAGAAAACAGCCGGGTGTCCGTTCCATAATAAACACGGGTTGGATCGCCCCCTGGTGTATACAAAATCATCATCAAGATCGCAGAGAGGAAAGATGTACCTAACACGGTATAAAAGATCCATTTTCTTTTACGAACAAATACCATCAACAATACAAACAAGATTGGCCAAACCAAATAATTTTGACCTTCTACCGCTAAAGACCAGATATGTGTAAACGGTGATTCATTAGCAAATCGGTCGAAATAAGATAAACCGTTATTGATTTGCCACCAATTGTTGACATACAGTAAGCTGCTGACGACAACTCCTCTAAGATTATTCAACAATCCTCGCTGGAACAAGGTGATATAAGCCGAAGCTGTAACAAGCATAAAAACGAGTGCCGGATAGAGTCTCTTCATTCTTCTGACATAAAATTGCCAAATATTGATTTTTCCATTTTGTTCCCATTCCTGCCTTAGCAGATCCGTGATCAGATAACCAGATACGACGAAAAAAATCGGAACGCCCAAATAGCCGCCTTTCATACTAGTTGGCAGAAGGTGATAGAAGATAACACCAACCACAGCTAATGAACGGAGCCCATCAAACCCAGTGATGTAGCGGCTGTTTTTTAACCTTTTTTGTTTTTCCATTCAATATTCCAACTTTTCATAAACTTTTTTCATTCGTAATATACGGGTATTAAGTGAAAATAGCAAGTAGAATCGTGTCCTTTCTCTACTATTTTTTTCTATCATCCCATAAATTTTAAAAAATAAACATGCTTTTTTTCAACTTTAAGAAAATTTCAAATAAAAAAGTAGTTTCTATTTGCTGATCCATCCTTTGGTAGAAAAAAACTGCAGACAAACGAATGTCTGTCTACAGTAGTATTTCATGAATTTTTGTCAAACTCGATCTAAATGCCATCCTCGTAGAAACGCCCAAGTATCTGGACATTTTCTGCAATACTTACAAAAGCTTGCGGATCAGAAGCTTTCATCGCTTCTCTGAGTAGAGGCAGTTCGTAACGTGTAACGATTGTCATCAATACTGTCTGCTTATCATGTTTATAAGCACCTTCTGCTTCATTGATAATCGTGATTCCTCTACGCATACAGTTTTGGATTTCATTCACTACTTTTTCTGGATGTTTCGTTACGATCATTACCTGCATTTTCTTTTGTTTAGTATAAACGACATCAGTTACTTTTCCACTGACGAAAATAGACAACGTACTGTAAAACATATATTGCCAGCCAAATAGAATCCCAGCAACAAAAACGATCAATGCATTGAAGTAGATCGAGATAGAACCAATCGACTTTCCTGTTTTTTTACGAATCGTGATACTCACGATATCTAGACCACCCGATGATAGGCCATTTCTCAACGCTAGCCCAATCCCTAGTCCCATCACAGCCCCACCAAACAACGCACAAATGATTGGATCGGTAGATAAGACTGTTTCCGGTAAAATATGGATACAAAGGGAGGTCAAAGTGACTGTGATAAAAGTGAAAATTGTAAACTTCTTCCCGATTTTGAACCACGCCAAGACGAACAAAGGTATATTCAGTAAATACAAAGTGGTTGATACCGGCACCTCGAACCCTATCAGTGATTTTGACAAAGTCGTCAAAATCTGAGCCAAGCCCGTAATACCACTTGAATAAATATGTCCTGGTTGATAAAAGAAATTCAATGCGACAGATGCAATCAACGCATAAACGATTGATACCGAAAGTTTGGTCGTGTAATCATGGTAAGCCCAATTTTCGAATGTTTTTTTCATGGAAAAGCCCCGCTTTATATGTTATGGCTTCATTATAAAGTGTTTTTCAATTAAATCAAGGTTGCCAAAAGAAGCAGATTCGACAAATCCTTTTTGCCTTTTTATCGGCTATTCTTCTATATTGGTTACATCAATATTCAATTCGAACAATTGTAAAGGTGAAACCATACTTGGTGCATCACTCATCACATCGGCTGCTTTTCCGTTTTTAGGAAAGGCAATGACTTCACGAATATTGTCTTCCCCTGCTAATAACATTGCAAAACGATCCAATCCTAATGCAATGCCGCCATGTGGAGGGAATCCGTAATCTAAAGCTGTTAGCAAGAACCCAAATTGTTCTTCCATTTGTTCTTTTGCGAAGCCTAAAGTTTTCAACACTTTTTCTTGAAGTTCCCGAGTATGGATCCGGATAGAACCTCCACCTAATTCATAGCCGTTCAAGACGATATCATAAGCTTCTGCATAAACTTTTGCAGGGTCTTCAGCCAGTAATGGGATATCTTCTGCTTTTGGCATCGTGAATGGATGGTGAGCAGAGACATATCGACCTTCTTCTTCTGAAAATTCAAATTGAGGCCAATCAGTTACCCATAAGAAATTGAATTTTGATTCATCGATCAGTCCTAATTCTTTTCCTAAACGTGTTCGGATAGCCCCTAATGCAGCAGCGACGATTTCACTTTTATCTGCGCCAAACATCAGCAAGTCACCTGGTTCTGCATCTGTTGCTTTGATGATTGCTTCTGTTGCTTCTCCCATGAATTTAGCAATCGGGCCTTTCAGACCGTCTTCTTCCACTTTCAGCCATGCAAGTCCCTTAGCTCCGAATTGCCCTACATATTGTCCTAACTGATCCATATCTTTTCGTGAGTAGCGATCTGCAGCGCCCTTCGCATTCAATGCTTTCACGACTCCGCCGTTTTCAAGAGCCATTTGGAAGACTTTGAATTCTACTTCTTTGACTGTTTCGCTTAGATCAATCAATTCCATTTCAAAACGTGTATCCGGTTTGTCGCTGCCGTAGCGAGCCATTGCTTCATCATAGGTCATACGGGGAAATGGCAATGTGACTTCGATGCCGCGAACTTCTTTCATTACCTTCGCAATCAATCCTTCTGTGTAAGTTTGGATTTCTTCTGCTGTTAGGAACGTTGTTTCAATATCTACTTGCGTAAATTCAGGCTGACGATCTCCACGTAAATCTTCGTCACGGAAACAACGAACGATTTGATAATAACGGTCGAACCCAGCATTCATCAGCAATTGTTTGAATAGTTGAGGAGATTGCGGCAACGCATAGAAATGTCCAGCATGGACACGTGAAGGAACTAAGTAGTCTCTTGCGCCTTCTGGTGTAGATTTTCCTAGGTAAGGTGTTTCAATATCTAGAAAGTCATTATCGTCTAAATAATGACGAATCGCTTTTGTTGTCGCATTTCTCAATTTGATGTTTTTAGTCATTTTGGGACGTCGCAGATCCAAATAACGATATTTCAAACGTATTTCGTCACTGATTGCTTGATCATCTTCAATTTGAAATGGCGGTGTTTTTGCTTGATTCAAAATCACGATTTCACTTGCAATCACTTCAAATTCACCAGTGGCCATTTTAGGATTTACTGCATTTTCACCGCGTCTTCTGACTACCCCAGTTACTTCGATCACGTATTCACTGCGACATTTATCTGCGATTTCCCATGCTTCCTTGTTGATTTCAGGATTGAAGACGACTTGAACGATTCCTTCACGATCCCGTAGATCGATAAAGATTACTCCCCCAAGGTCTCGTCTTTTTTGTACCCATCCTTTTAATGTAACTGTTTGTTCTAATTGTTGTTCGGAAACTAATCCGCAATAAATCGTTCTTTGTGCCATTTCTTTTTTCCTCCTACTCGAATAAAGTCATTTCATCATAGACTTCATCAAAATGCTCATATATTTCTTCTAATGGAAAACTTTTTTCTTTTCGGCTTGCCATTGCTTTGACATTGATTGTTTGGCTAGCAAGCTCATCTTCACCGATCACCAATACTAACTTGGCATTCGCTTTATCTGCTGTCTTAAATTGTGCTTTTGCTTTACGGTTCATGAAGTCGCGATCAGCTGAAAAACCGAAGTTTCGAATCGCTTGGACCACTTTCAATGCTTCGATATTTGTTTCGTCTCCGAGTGCGACCACATAAGCATCCAACTCATTAAATGCAGGGATAACTACTTCCTCTGCTTCCATAGTCAAGAGTAATCGCTCGATACCCATTGCAAATCCAAAGCCAGGTGTTGAAGGACCACCCAGTTCTTCCACTAGATTGTCATAACGTCCGCCTGCGCAAATCGTTGCTTGTGCCCCCATTTTCGGTGCGTCACTCATGATTTCAAAAATCGTATGCGTATAGTAATCTAATCCGCGAACCATATTACTGTCGATTTCATAAGGAACAGCCAATGCATCCAGCATGGAAACAACGGTATCAAAATGTTTTTGAGCAGGTTCGCTTAAATAATCTAAGATAGATGGCGCATCTGCTACAAATTTTTGATCTCGTTTGTCCTTACTATCCAACACACGCAATGGATTTTCGTGAAGACGGCGTTTAGAGTCTTCACTCAACTCTGCTTCAAAAGGTAAAAGATAGTCGATTAATGCTTGACGATAGGCTTGACGTGTGTCTTTATCACCCAATGAATTGATGACTAGACGGATTTGCGTGATTCCCAACTGTTTGAAGAAATCGAGTGCCATCACCATGCTCTCCACATCTGTTGCAGGATTCTCTGATCCAAATGCTTCTACTCCGATCTGATGGAATTGACGTAACCGTCCTTTTTGCGGACGTTCGTAGCGAAACATTGGTCCCATATAAAAAGTTTTGAACGGTTTTGCATACTCTGGACCGAACAATTTATGCTCAACAAAAGAACGAACGATTGGCGCTGTACCTTCTGGTCGAAGCGTCACATGACGTTCCCCTTTGTCATAAAAATCATACATCTCTTTTGAAACGATATCCGTCGTATCACCTACACTGCGGGATATCACTTCATAATGTTCAAAAATCGGTGTACGTATTTCATTATACTGATAATCTCTGAACAATAAACGTGCTGTTTCTTCGACAAACTGCCATTTTTCTGATTCGCCTGGCAAAATATCATTTGTTCCTTTTGGTCTTTGGAAACTCATAGTTTTCTCTCCCTTTCTTAGCTATGTAAATAAAAAAATCACCCTTGTTCATCTTGAACAAGGGTGAATGAAATTCATACACGGTACCACCTAATTTTGAAAGATTTCTCTTTCCTCTTACGAATAACGCTCGTACGCGGGACGGCTTTTCACTCGTCCATCTCCAGAGTGTCTTTGGGCTAATGAAACTTTGGATCATTTTCAGCCTCGATGATCCTCTCTTGTAAAGTTTCAAAAACTTACTCGCTCTTTCATTGACATTTCGATATTACTTATAACCTACTAAAAACCAATCTCAAAGTCAAGAGTTATCTGACTATTTTCCCTCACAAAAACGTTTTAGTTCAGCTTTTTGTTCTTTTGTTTTAGACTAGAAAAAAAGGAGGAATCAGCTATGGCAGAAATAAGAATCGGACATTCACAAGTCTACGCAGAACAGCTTGGACTAGGAGCAAATGCCGTTGGGGGACACAATCTTTTTGACGGTTTGGAAGACGAGACAGGAAAACAAGTGGTTCGTACAGCTTTGAATAGCGGAATCAATTTGATCGATACCGCCTATGCTTATGGAAACGGCCGTTCTGAAGAACTGATCGGTGAGGTATTGAAGGAAAAAGAATATGATCGTTCACGTATCGTCATTGCTACAAAAGCTGCTCATGTGCCAAATAAAGGACGAACATTTGACAATTCACCCGAATTTCTCAAACAATCGGTGGAAGACGCACTGAAACGTCTGCAAACTGATTACATCGACATTTTTTATATCCACTTTCCGGATAAAAGCACACTAAAAAATGAAGCAGTTGCTGCATTGCATGAATTGAAAGAAGCAGGAAAAATCCGAGCAGTTGGTGTATCGAACTTCACGTTAGAACAATTGAAAGAAGCGAATGCAGATGGATATGTCGATGTAGTAGAAGATAAATACAGTTTGATCCATCGGGAGGCTGAAAAAGAATTATTTCCTTATCTTGAAAAAAACAAAATCAGCTTTGTCCCCTATTTTCCTCTTGCTTCCGGTTTACTGACAGGAAAATATGAACGTGGTCAGGAAAAACAATTCGGCGAAGGAGATCCTCGAAAAAGCAATCCGGATTTTCAAGGAGAACGTTTCAAAGAAATTTTAGCCGCTGTCGACATACTTCGCCCCATTGCTAAAAGATACCAAGCCACCCCTGCGCAACTTGTTCTAGCCTGGTATATGAAGAATCCAAGAGTGTCTGTAGTCATACCCGGAGCTAAACGTCCAGAGCAAGTCTCTGATAATGTCCAAGCTTTAGATTTGCATTTATCCAGTGAGGATTATCAAACCATTGATGAAGCATTTCACGGATTTTGAGCAATTGACCTTATCCACTTATAGTAGTATGAAAAAAGGAAGATCAAACAGTGCTGATCTTCCTTTTTTCGATAAGTTTATACTAATCTAATTCTTATAAAGTAGCGCTCGGCTATTTGGATAAGTCGGAAACTGATTGAATGGGATCGTCCAATCTTGTTCAGGTACAGAGAATTCAAACTTGTTTACTAGCTGATCAGAAAACACACGTAGGCTGTGGAGAGTGATCCATTCTCCTGCGCAGCGATGCATTTGTCGAAAGTTTCCTCCACCTTGGGCAATCATCTCATATTCTTCTTTATATGAAATATCTTTTGCTTTTCCTAAATATCGTTTGATCATAAAGGAGTCTGGTGCTTCAACCGTTCGTTCATCATGATCTGTTCCATATAAATCTAGAATGACCCAGCTATCTTCTGGTATACGATAACCATCGACTTCTACTTCTTTCAGAGAAATCGTAGGTAACATCGGAAAGAACGGATAATAGCGTCTCATTTCTTGAATGAACGGATCTTGCAACGTAGAAAAGTCGTTTTTCAATTGTTGGTACAAATCAGGTCTGCTGAAAAGCGCATGTCCCATCAACGCCGCCCACACAGTTAGAGCAACCGTTGGACGGATGATGTTCAATAATTCAACAGCTGCTACTTCCAGAGGCAAAAGCTGTCCGTCTAGATCTGTGGCATTGGCAAAAGCATATAATGCCACATTTTCTTTTCCAGCCACAGGATTTTGCCGAGCTTCTTCAATCAAGCCTTGCGCCCATTTTTCTGATTTTTTGCGATTTTCGACACCTTTTATGTGATCAATCGGAGAAGTAAACGTTCCGCTGATCATAGAGATTTGATATTCTGCTAATTTTTTGACTTCATCCTTAGAAAGCAAAGATAAATTGATACCTGCCCACTCACAAATCGATGTAAAGAAAACCATCTTGCTTAAATCAAATAATTCAAATTGACCATGCTGTGTTTCAAGTGCTTGCGTCAGGTTCTTATCTAAGATACGATGATAATCTTCCATTCTTTCGGGGGTCATCAGATCCATAAAAATATTTTTCCGATGATGATGGGCAGCTCCATCCAAAGTCTGTACTCCACCTTGACCAAAAAGTGTCTTCAACACTAATTTTGGCATAGCACCTTTTCGTTTGAAATTTCTTGGGTCATAAAATATTTTTGCCGCTGACGATCCGTAGATCACAATAGCTTCTTTATTGAAAATCTTTGCTTTGACAACGGGAGCGTCTGCTTCATGACGTAACTCCTCCAACATATTGTATCCCTTTTGATACAATCTTTTTAGATCCGTGATTTTGACATCTATTACTGGTACTTCTTTCATCTTCAGCAACCTCCCAAAAATAACTTGTATAATTTAAGCTTAACTTTTTTTCTGACTGCTGACAAAAGAAGCGCTTTTTATAGACGAGAAAAAAGTCGCTTAAGTTAGAGTTTTTCAGTCTAACTTAAACGACTTGATTTATATTTCTTATTGATGAAAACCAACTGACTTTATTTGTTTTTAGAATCAATAATAATCGTTACAGGTCCATCATTGACGAGAGAAATCGACATATCTGCTCCGAATTGTCCGGTAGCGACTGTGATGCCGCGACTTCTGATTCCTTCATTGAACGATTCGTATAAAGGAATAGCTATTTCTGGTCGTGCGGCTTCCACAAAACTTGGTCGATTTCCTTTTTTCGTATCCGCAAATAGTGTGAATTGAGAGACACTTAAAATTTGACCTCCTACGTCTTCTACACTAATATTCATTTTTCCTTGATCATCTTCAAAAATACGCATTTGTGCGATTTTTTTTACTAGATATTCCACATCTTTTGGCGTATCTGTTTCATGGATACCTAATAAAACGAGTAGGCCACAGCCAATTTTTCCAATCTCTTGCTGATCAACTGACACTGCCGCTTGACTCACCCGTTGAATGACTGCTCTCATATCTGGCCCTCCTATCCATTCATCCGGCGTACACTGTAGACATCAGGTACTGCTTTGATTTTATCCACGATACTTTTTAGGTGGGACAAATTCTGGATACCAACCGTCAAATGGATTGTCGCCATTTTATCTTTATTCGTCCGAGCTTCGACGCTGTTGAGATTTTTCGTCAGCGCATTGACTGTTTGAAGTACATCATTCAATAAGCCTGAACGGTTATAGCCGTAGATTTCCAAGTCTGCATCGTACTCTTTTCGTGTATTCGATGTATCTTCCCATTCGACTTCAATCAAACGTTCTGCTACATTTGGTTTATCAGGCTGAACATTCGGACAATCTCGACGATGGATGGATATCCCTCTGCCTTTAGTGATGTAGCCAACGATATCATCACCAGGAATCGGATTACAGCATCGGCTGATACGAATCAGTAAGTTTTCTACCCCTTGAATGACAACGCCACCTTCATGACGTACTTTCATTTTCTCAGGTTCTTTTTTCGGCTGATTCATGATTTCTTCTGCTTCTTGCTTTTGCTGCTCGATTTTTTGTTCTTTCCGTTCTTTTTCTGTCAGACGATTGGCCATTGTCAAAGGACTGACTTCCCCATATCCTACAGCTGCATATAGATCATCTTCTGATTGATAGTTAAAACGATCAAGTGCTTCTTGAAGTTTGTTTTTTGTCAAAATATCTTTAGGTGTAAACCCTAAATCTGTAATACACTTGACCACAGACTCGTGACCTTTGATCACATTTTCTTCCCGATCTTGTGCTTTGAAGAAACGCTTGATCTTATTTCTTGCTTTGCTAGTTGCCACCAATTTCAACCAGTCACGACTTGGACCAAATGAATTTGGAGAAGTCATGATTTCTATGATATCCCCGTTTTTTAATTTGTAATCAAGTTGCACCATTTTGCCATTTACTTTTGCACCAGTGGTTTTATTACCGATATCTGTATGGATACTGTATGCAAAGTCCAGTGGTCCAGATCCTTTTGGCAGCTCAGTAACGTCTCCTTTTGGCGTGAAGACATAGACTTTATCACTAAAGATATCTCCTTTTACACCTTCCATAAATTCAGAGGCATCATAGCTTTCATCTTGGAGTTCAAGTATCTCATGGAACCAACTTAATTGTTTCGTCATACCATCTGGTTCTACTTTTTCATTTTTTCCTTCTTTATACGCCCAGTGCGCAGCCACCCCAAATTCAGCGATTTCATGCATTTCCTGTGTACGGATTTGGATTTCTACTGGATTTCCTGCCGGACCAATCACTGTAGTATGCAAAGATTGGTACATATTAGCTTTCGGCATGGCAATATAGTCCTTGAATCTACCAGGCATTGGTTTCCATTTTGTGTGGATCGCACCTAATACAGCATAACAATCCTTGATTGAATCTACGATTACTCGAATGGCTAGCAAGTCATAGATTTCGTTGAATTGCTTTTTCTGGTCTTTCATTTTACGATAGATCGAATAAATATGTTTTGGCCGTCCATAGATCTCTGCAAAAATCCCTAGCTCTTCTGTTGCTACTCGAATATCCTCAACAGTACCATTCACGTATTTTTCACGTTCTTCTCGCTTCGTCTGCATCAAATGAACGATACGGTAATACTGTTTTGGATTAAGATAACGAAGTGCTGTATCTTCTAATTCCCATTTGATTCGGCTGATACCTAAACGATGTGCAAGAGGTGCATAGATTTCTAAAGTTTCTTGGGCAATCCTTCTTTGCTTATCTTCTCGCAGATGTTTCAACGTACGCATGTTATGTAGTCTATCAGCTAATTTGACCATGATAACGCGTAAATCTTGAGCCATTGCCAGCAGCATCTTTCGATGGTTTTCTGCTAGCTGCTCTTCGTGGGATTTGTATTTTATTTTCCCTAATTTGGTTACTCCGTCTACTAACATAGCGACATCATCGCCAAATTCTTCTCTCAGATCTTCTAAGGTGACTTCTGTATCTTCAACAACATCATGCAAGAAGCCAGTAGCCACTGTGTGGGGGTCCATTTTTAAATCTGCTAATATACCTGCGACTTGGATAGGATGGATAATGTAGGGTTCTCCTGATTTTCTAAACTGTCCGTCATGTGCAGCAGTCGCATATTCGCATGCTTTCTCAACAAATGCTACATGTTCGGGCCCCATATATTGACTAACGAGCTTTATGACACCGGGACCCGTTAAAATTTCTTCTTTTGGCACAGGAATCGATCCCCCTTTCTTTTTCGGTAAAACAGGAATCGGGACAAATATCTGTTTGATAATTGCCCCAAAATCCGTGAAGTTATACATTTTTTTACGGAAATGTTCGCTTTTAAAAAGCTTTTTCAAACAATTTTTCGTATTCATTGTACAAATAATTGTTTCTATTATACAAATTGTTCCCTATTTTTTCAATTCTTTCCGTCGATACTCTTTTATTGATGAAAAATGTTAGCTATGAGAGGGATCCATTAACTCCCATTGATAGCTAGCAGCACTTAATAAATAAAGAGGCGCTGTTTCTGTACGAAGGATTCTTGGTCCTAATCCACATAGTATCCCTTTGTGTTCTACGAAATAATCGATTTCCTCGTGGGACAAGCCGCCTTCTGGTCCAAAGACAGCTAAGATTCGACTGCCCGGTTTTGTTTCACTAAGAATTTTGGCTACATTTGATTTTTCGCCTTGTTTTGCTGATTCCTCATAAGCAACCAAGACTACATCATAATCATCTAACCGTTCAAATAAGTCACGTTTCGTTTCCAGTAACTCTACTGAGGGCACGATTTGCCGATGGGATTGTTCCGCTGCTTCTTGAGCAATCTTTTCAAGCCGTTGTTGTCGCTTCATACGTTTCTTTGCATCCCATTTAACCACAGAGGCTGATGCCGGAAACCCAATAAAAGCTTGTGCGCCTAATTCAGTGGACTTCTGAATAACCCAATCCAATTTTTCTCCTTTAGGATAGCCGCTAGCTATGGTTATCGAACTTGGCAGTTCCTTTTGGTTTTCTTCTTTTTTAATTTCTTTCAGATAAACAGCATCTTCGGTGATTTTTGTGATTTCTGCAACAACGGCTATCTGATCATTGAATGCCAAAAAAACTTCATCTTTCGGTTCCATTCTCATAACCCGTACAATGTGATGATAGGTTTCCCCTTTTAAAATAAAATGGTCTTTTGGTTCATACGATTCTTTCAAAAAATATCGCTGCATCTATTCCACCTCTGGTTTTTTCAAAATAATTGCATACCAGTCTTTTTGTTGGAAAATTTGATCCACGATGAATCCTTGTTCTATCATAGCATCTAGAACCATTTGCTTCTTCTCTTCAATGATTCCTGAAACGATCAATGTCCCTGTTTGTTTTAGTAAACGCCATGCATCCGGGATCATCAATAAGATGATATCTGCTAAAATGTTCGCAACGATTACATCACTTTCAATCTCGATTCCTTTCAAAAGATCATTAGCTGATACGTGAACATCTTTAGCTACTTCATTCATATCCATATTTTCTTTCGCTGAACGAACAGCTACTTCGTCTAAATCAAAGGCATAGACATCTTTCGCACCAAGATATTTTGCTGCAATACTTAGTACACCCGAACCAGTTCCAACATCTAGCAATGTTTCGCCACCACGCAATACTGTTTCTAGTGCTGTCAATGACAAAGAAGTCGTCGGATGGGTGCCTGTTCCAAACGCCATGCCTGGATCTAATGTGATGATTTTTTCTAGAGGATCTTCTGTCTGATAGTTTTCCCAGCTTGGCGCAACCGTCAGCATTCGTGTAATACGCACCGGATGATAATATTTCTTCCATGCTGTTGCCCAATTGCTTTCCTCTACTTCGCTAACAGTTACTTTGTTTTTTCCAATCGCTAGACCAAACTCAGGCAATTGCGTGATACGATCTTTGATAAAAGGCAAGATTTCCGGTAAAAAAGTCGTTTCTGGAAAATAAGCCATGACTAGCGCGCCTTCTTTCAACGATGTAAAATCATTTTTATCTAAAATTTCACCATATTGATCCGATTGAAAATGTTCAACATCTAAAGAGTCTTCAATCGCAACACCACTCGCTCCTGCCTCCATCAAAATATTAGCGACCGCTTCGACTGCTTCACTTTCGGTTTCTACTTTTACTTCATTCCATTTCATGTCTGTCACTCCTTAATAACTTGGGTACGGTAAATAAGTCTCTATTTCATTTTGCTGTTTTGCTTCTACTAACTCTGCTAGTTTCTGATTATCCCAATGGAGTTCGAATACAGCTTCGTCATCATCTTCATCTAAAAAATCAAGCAAATCACTTTGCCCTTGTGCTAATACTTCATTCAAATATTCCACTAAAGAATCAGCTACTGATTTTGCCAATCCTTTTTTTCCTTCATAGGGGATTACCGCTAGATAATTTTGTTCATCAAAAACAGATTTCTGAGGATTAAAAAGGAGTACGCCATCTTCAAATTCGATAATTGGTTCTTGCGAAACGATCCCTTCTGCATCATCAATCTCAAATTGTGCTTTATTTTCCGCAAACAAACGAACAACGATTTCGATCGTATGATTTTTTGTATCCCAATCTAAAGCCACATCATAGTCCGTCACTTGTTTTTCGATTATTTCATCTAAGTATGTTAATAGATCCTTCTTTTTCATTTTCTTTCCTCCAACCCCAATCTTCCTCGATTTGGTTTTTTCTTTGTAAAGAGATATATGGATTGCCAGACACAACAAAACGCAACGGCTTTTCTGTCCATTCTCCTTTGTTCGGGATACCGATCCTAGGCAAAGCATCGATTTTTTTTGGTATCTTCTTTTTCTCAAAAACTAAACGTAATGAACTATCTGCTATAGATTGTCCGTAGAGTTCTTGAGGAATTGCTAATGCTTCCACTAATTTTCCAGGACCGTTGCTGATATCTGGACCAGTTTTTCCACCACGATTTTTACTCATTTGTTCAATCATTGTAGCTGGTTCAATTGCACGTATCATTACTCCTTGAGGAATCCCTTCTGGCTGAGTGATGATGTTCAAAATCCGATGAGTATGCATCGTGTAAAGGTAGATTGTACCTGGTTTTTCATACATTGCCCGCACACGTGGTGTTCTTCTTAAACCATAGCTATGGGCGGCCTCGTCTTCTGGACCTAAGTATGCTTCCGCGTCTACAATATATCCAGCTAATCTTCCTTCAGGTGTGTCATGCTCCAAATACATCCCCAATAAATCCCGCGCTACTTCCGGCGTCGTTTTATTCCAAAAAAATTCATCTATCTTTTGTTTATCCGTCATTTTTCTCACCTACTTTATCATACACAATATTAGTTGGATAAGCTATGAAAACAAAACAACAGAAGGCTGTTCTTTCTAGCTATATTACTAAATATGTTATAATTAAGGAATGTAAAAACAAGAAGGAGGAAAATCCTATGCAACAGCCATTGGCTTATCGCATGCGACCTCGAACGATCGATGAAGTCGTTGGTCAGCAACATCTAGTCGGTGAAGGAAAAATCATACGCCGCATGGTCGATGCTCGTATGCTTTCTTCCATGATTTTATATGGGCCTCCTGGTACTGGAAAAACGAGTATCGCAAGTGCGATTGCCGGTTCTACTAATTATGCATTTCGCATGCTGAACGCGGCTACAGATTCAAAAAAAGAGCTGCAGGTTGTAGCGGAAGAAGCTAAAATGAGTGGTACTGTGATCCTCTTATTGGATGAAGTACACCGATTAGATAAAACAAAACAGGATTTTCTGCTTCCTCATTTAGAAAGTGGCAGAATCATCTTGATCGGAGCGACTACTGAAAATCCTTATATTACTATCAATCCAGCGATCCGCAGCCGCACACAGATTTTTGAAGTCAAGCCATTAACAGAGCAAGACATCCAGTTGGCAGTGAAACACGCCTTAAAGGATAAGGAACGCGGTCTTGGTCAACAAGCAATCCAGTTAGATGAAGAGGCTCTTCTTCACCTTTCTCGTGCAACGAATGGCGATTTGCGGAGTGCTTTGAATGGGTTGGAACTGGCTGCACGATCGACTCCTCCAGATAAAGAAGGAAAGATTCATCTTACTCTGTCGATTATCGAAGAATGTGTCCAAAGAAAAGCTCTTACCCATGACAAAAATGGAGATGCTCATTATGACGTTATTTCAGCGTTTCAAAAATCGATTCGCGGAAGTGATGTGGATGCTGCCCTTCATTATCTCGCCCGTCTAGTTGAAGCAGGTGATCTGGCAAGTATTTGTCGTCGCCTGATGGTTATCGGTTATGAAGATATAGGTTTAGGCAATCCTGCTGCTGCTGCGCGTACAGTAAACGCTGTATTAGCTGCTGAACGACTAGGGTTACCTGAGGCACGTATCCCGCTAGCAGATGTCGTCGTTGATCTTTGCTTGTCGCCAAAATCCAATTCTGCCTATATGGCATTAGATGCAGCACTTGCTGATATTCGAGAGGGCAAAGCTGGTGATGTTCCCGACCATTTGAGAGATAGCCATTATAAAGGTGCGAAATCCCTCAACCGCGGTGTGGGTTATCAGTATCCTCATCATTTCGATCATGCTTGGGTCAATCAGCAATATTTACCAGATAGGTTAAAAAATGCTCAATATTATCAGCCAAAGGATACAGGAAAATATGAACAGGCGCTAGGTCAACAGTATTACCGCATAAAAGAGTGGAAAAAACATCCCCTAAAAAATTAAACAAGAAAACGGTTCTATTTCTGCGAGCTCTCTCATTGCTCTTTTTAAATTCATATGCTACTATAGAGATGGGAAATCTGTGATGTTCGAATTGTCCTCTTTGTGTGTTGACCGAACATTTTTATTGATATCTTGGGACCCGTCTTGTGTCACTGCTGGTAACATGCCTTATCATTTGGTAGTTCGAAGCTACGACCATGGGACCCACCTGCTTGAATTCGCGGGATCAATACTACAGGACAAATAACGGCATTAACGGAGATTACCATCTTTTAAAGAATAAAGCAATTTGCTCTTGGCAAATTGCTTTTTCTATTTGTTGCTTATTTTGGAGGATTTGTTCATGATTAGGATTTTGATGATTATCGCCACTTTACTATTATTATTCGTTAGCTATTATTTATTTAATAAACAGGATATCTTTTTTGTATTGATCAAGAAAAATGACAAAAATCAAGGATTCCTACAATTTTATGGAGCTGCGTATGCTGTTTTAGGCGTTATGGGTGTTTTAGCCGCTTTTTTCAATCAACGCTTCATCGCTTTGTTCTTTTTATTGATTGTGATTCTCGTTTCTGCCACCTTCAGTATCCGCTTTGCAAAAAAAATTGCTGAACCAAAGCAGTAAATAATTCTCTTTTTCCACAAATTGTTCTACAATAAAAGAGTACAACACGATTGACTTGAGGAGTGAATGCTTATGTTACAACAATACAAAAAAATCATGGTTGCCGTGGATGGTTCTGATGAAGCTGAATTAGCTTTTAAAAAGGCGGTCAATGTAGCTATCCGAAATAATGGAGAACTTCTATTAGCACATGTCATTGACACACGTTCTTTCCAAACCGTTTCATCTTTTGATGGAATGTTGGCAGAACAAGCTACTGAAATGGCAAAGCAAACATTGGCAGATTATGAAAGCAACGCGAAGAAAGCTGGCTTGAATAATGTAACCTCTGTTGTAGAATATGGCTCACCAAAACAAATTATTGCGAAAGAAATCCCAGAAGATAATCAAGTAGACTTGATTATGTTAGGAGCTACAGGATTGAATGCTGTAGAACGTTTATTTATTGGTTCTGTTTCTGAATATGTTATTAGAAACGCGGCTTGCGATGTGCTTGTTGTTCGAACTGATTTAGAAAACCA
Organism: Enterococcus sp. E5-162; assembly: GCF_035725965.1. Classification (NCBI taxonomy): domain Bacteria; kingdom Bacillati; phylum Bacillota; class Bacilli; order Lactobacillales; family Enterococcaceae; genus Enterococcus; species Enterococcus sp. E5-162. Next base: position 257,485 of record NZ_JAPRFV010000004.1, read on the forward strand.
ATTGCCTCCTAAAAAAGACTAATTGATAAAAAGCTGTGTTTCAGAGGGGATCTCAAAAGTAAAACTTTTGAAGATCACTTGTCTGGACACAGCTTTTTTTGCTCTTCAAAAAATAAAGTCGCTTATTGAGCGTCTTTCCTCTCACGATTCATAGAATACTTGGATTCACTCACTTCTTTATATTCAGCTCCTTCTGTGTAAAAAATAAAAAAGCATGTCCTCTTAGAAAACGGATATAAAATTATCCATTTTCTAAAGAGAACACGCGTGTATTTTTAGCCGCGCAAACGCTCCACGTCACGGGCAATCATTAGTTCTTCATCTGTTGGAATCACTAATACTCTTACTTTTGATTCTTTTGTAGAGATATCTACTTCTTCACCATGCAATTCATTCAACGCTGGATCGATTTCACAGCCAAACCAAGACATACCTTTAATGATTTCGTTGCGTACATGTCCGTCATTTTCGCCGATACCAGCAGTAAAGACGATTGCATCGACACCATTCATCGTTGTCACGTATCCGCCGATATATTTTCGGATGCGATCCACGAAGATATCATAAGCTAAACGAATGTGTTCTTTTTCATAGTTTTTTTCAAGATCACGCATATCGCTAGACAATCCTGTTAGGCCTAGCAAACCAGATTTCTTATTCAAAACATTGATCATTTCATCAATATCAATCTCTAATTTTTCCATTAAGTATGGAAGAACAGCCGGATCGATATCGCCTGAACGCGTACCCATTGTTACACCAGCTAATGGCGTGAATCCCATAGAAGTATCCATGGATTTACCACCATTTACAGCTGTGATTGATACTCCGTTTCCTAAGTGGCAAGTAATGATTTTTAAATCTTCAATCGGTTTATTCAATAATTTTGCTGCACGTTCCGATACATAACGATGGCTTGTGCCGTGGAAGCCATATTTTCTTACTTTGAAATCTTCGTAATAAGACACTGGCAAGCTGTATAAATAATTTTGCTTTGGCATTGTTGAGTGAAAAGATGTATCAAATACAGCTACGCTCAAAATGTCAGGTAAAATCTTTTTAAAGGCTTTGATTCCCATCAGGTTAGCAGGGTTATGCAAAGGAGCAAATTCTGCTAATTCAGCAATGCGGTCCATTACTCCCTCATCGATCACTACTGAATCCCCATAAGTTTCTCCTCCGTGAACAACACGGTGCCCTACACCGGTGATTTCATCATAAGAACTTAAAATTTGCAGTTCAATCAACTGATCTAACAGCATTTTTACTGCTACTTCGTGGTTTTCGATATCCATGATTTGTTCGAATTTTTGACTATCGCCGTACTTGATTGTAAAAATAGAATCTTGTAAACCGATACGTTCGACGATTCCTTTCGCAACTACGGTCTCTTCTGGCATTTGATATAATTGCCACTTCAAACTTGAACTTCCAGCATTGATTGCAATTGTTTTAGACATATGACTCTCCTTCTCGTTGAATGATTACAGAGCAGATGATTTCCAGTTTTTAAACTCGTTGAAAAATTCCGTCACCTTCTCTGGTTCTTTTAGTGAAGCAAGTTTCACAAGCAACACTTCTTTTACTTGTTTTGCTTGTGGTCCTTTTTTCTGTAAGATCAAAATACTTTTTTGTGATTGTTTGTTGCGGAACAACTCATCTGGCAATTGAATCATTCCTTGAAGATAGCCTTCTTCTTTAAACCATTTTTTGATTTCTTCGCTTTGATCCGTTTCTAAAAAACCGCTTGGCATCAAAAACAAACCAAAACCATCCGGCTTCACGTATTTCATTGATTGCTCCAGCAATAAATGATGTGCATAACTGTGGCCTTCTTCAGTACTTGTTAAAAATTCTTTTGCTTTTTCGTCATTCGGATAATAACCGATCGGCAAATCGCTGATTGCAAAATCGACAGGATCGATTAATAAATCCTGCAACCCGTCTTGATGGAAGTATTGAACATTTGCTTGTGTCAAATCACTTGTAGAAGCTGCCACAGCCAACAATGTATCATCAATATCCACACCAAATCCTTCTGTTTGATACCCCGCATTCGATAGGTTTAAAAGAACTGTTAATAACAAGTTGCCCATTCCTGCCGCAATATCCAGAATCTTAACTGGTTCCTTTTTATTTGTGTATAGTTGTTCAATAAGAAAAACAAATAAAAAACCGATACTATCAGGAGTGAGTTGATGGTTCGCCTGCAGATGTTCTGTCTGGTTGCCCTTCAATAAAAGCAATTGAGACAATCTGCGCCATTCTTCTGGCTCGAAAGAAAGTTTTTTCAACTCTTCATAAAGAGGTGTGATCCGTTGTGTTGTCTCTTTTGTCGGCACTCCATCCACCACACGTACTTGATAATCATCTATTAGATTTTCTGCATTTTCGACATAGGCTTCTAAAAAGGAAGTTCCCAATGCATTCTGTAAAAGCTGAATAGCTTCCAGGTTCTGATTGAACCCTTGTTCCATTTTTTCTGGTAACATGGTGCACCTCATTTCTAGATATATTATAACAATTTTTTCACCTGTTTAATTCTATCGAACAATTGACAAAATTTCAATCGTTTTCACTGTTTTTTATTTGTGAAACGGCAAACATTTTTTTATTAAAAACAGTGTTATAACAGAAAAGAGGGCGTTTTCACGAACAACCCCTCATTCTGTACCAGTATCTGTATCATTTTTTACTTCTTCTATGAATCGAAAGATAAACGGCGAGACTTCTACCTCCAAGAATAGAGACTGTTGTACCCATTGATATGTTACAGATCCAGTTGTGTAGTAAAAAATCCCTTCCGACTTCTCAGCAAGTATAGACTGTTCCGATAGAGCCATCTGTTTCATTATTTTTGCTATATAATAATTTTTTATTCGTATATTCAGATCTATTGACAAGCGATAGCTTTCTAATGCTGCCGTCAATAAAAACGTACATAAAAGAAATAAAAGCAACACAGAAAATAAAATAGATCCCTTACAACATTTTCTATTGATCGTTTTTTGTCCATATGGCATATCCATCTTCTCCATTTTCAAAGTGTACATAAAAAGAAATTGTGTGTTCTTTTTCCAATAATTGAAACTCAGTGATACTTGTTAACATAGGTTGATGTCCGCCGGAAGTTCTTCTTTTACGTATCATCGTCTGATATCTTTCGATGATGTACTGTTTATCCTCTACAGTGTAATACAATTGCTGATTTTTCACGGAAACATTGTGACTGCTGTTAAGTTCCTCTTCTAATTGTGCTAAAAATATCAGCCACTCTTTTTGATCTTTACGCTGCAGAAAGTCACTTACTTGGATAGTTTGCTGGATCAAAAGATTGAATGACAGCAATATACTGCTTACTATCATTAGTCCGATTAGACATTCAATCAGCGTAAATGCCGGGATTTCTTGTTTTTTCAATATTGATCGCTTCTTTCTCCATATTGACAAGCACTTTTTCGATTACTCCATTATTTTCGACAATTTGGATATCGTACATAGTCATTTCTTCGCTTCGCTCTGGTCTTTTGTGATATATCCGTTGTGTCTTGGTATCTTCGTAAACCATTCGAATAAGTAGCATTTCCTCCCCGCTGTTGTTTTCTGCCTGAAGTAAAAAAAGCTGACCAAAACTCACTAAGTACACACAGACGGAAGCAATCATCAGCGCTGTAAGGGATTCTAATAAAATAAACCCTTTTCTATTCAATTCTTTTTGTATAACGTCCACTCCCCATCTGGAATTGATACGTAATCGTTTGCCCTTTTTCTTCCCAATAAAATTGATATGCTTTTAGTGAACTTTCATTTCCAGTTCCAGCAGCAAAAGTGATGGAAGCATGGCGTTTCAAGGTAATCTCATCAGGAATATCTAATACTTTCCAGCTCGCTTCATCGGGTTGCGACATACGAAAAATGATCTGATTTTCGTCAATGTTCCAATAAAAGCCTGTTTGGATTTGGTTCACAATAGCGATTTTTTGAGTGGTATAGATTCGTTTTTCAAACTGGCTGAAAAATTGATAGACTGCCAATTCATTCTTCCATGCAGAAAATGCGAGAACTGGAAAAGAAAGGATTGTTGTAAGCAATAAAATCAGTAAGAGTGACTCAACCAACGTATATCCTGATGCTAATGTTTTTCCTTCAAGGCCGCTGGTAGATGTCTGCATGTTCTCGTTTGATATAGCCTTCATTCAATAATTCCTCCACGGTAGGGATTCTTCCATTGTTTTGAAGCGCGTAGAGCTCTTTTTGTGTGTCTACCAACTGAATGATTGCTTCACGACTTTCTTGGTCTACATGATTCCTATAACGTGACAAATTTGGGACAAACAACAATACTAGTACACTGATGATCAGTAAAACGATCAGCATTTCGATTAATGTAAAACCGCTATAATAAGGTGTTCTTTTCTTTTTCATGGCAAGACCTCCTCGATACTTCCATAAACAGGTAATAAAACAGCAGCATAAACCAGTAAAATCAAAACCGCTACGCCCAAAAAAATAATTGGCTGAATAAAATGCAGCCAGTGCTGAAGTCGTTTGAAAAGCTGTTTTCTTGTCCATTCGCTGTAAAATATCAGCTCTTTCCCTAAATTTCCTTTTGCCTCTCCCTGCAAAATAATCTTGCTGAATTCTTCAGATAGAAAATGGTAATTCTGGAACTGATCAGCTAATGGTATACCTGCCTCTAATCCTTGTATCATCTTGGAAGCAAGGTGTTGAATCAGACTTTCTTGTTTCGTCTCCTTCAAGCAAACGATGATTTGCCTTAATTCGAAACCTTCATGAAAAAGTTTGCCAATCTCTAGCGACAAATAAGCAGATTGATATAAGGAATATATTGGTCCAATCACTAATTGTCTGCTTATCCATTCACTCCGATCAATAGGAGACAATTTCATCAGCCGATACCTTACTAGCAAAGTCAATAAAGTAACCACTAGGATAAATAGTAGAACGTACCAGTGAAAGACTTGTATCAGCTGAATCCCCCAATGCTCTTCTATAACCATCCCTGAACCAATAAGCTGAGGCAAAACGATCAAACGCATACTAAATAAGATACCTAGCAAAAAGGTGAGCAATAGCATCGGATAGGCGAGCAGCTTTTTCAAATCGTTGCGAAATCCTTCGACCAGACGTAACTGTTTGGCAATTTCCAACAAAGTTGCCGGCAGATTCCCGTGAAGTTCAGCTAATTCGATCTGTACCAGTTGTTCTGCTCCATACCCTGTTTGCGAAAGTACTTCACTAAACGGTTGTCCTTCCTTTAGCTGATGTTGGATGTTTGCCAAAATAGCAGGCTGGAACGAACGGATCGTGAGTAATAAATAAAGGGATTCTTGCAAACTAAAACCAGTTAAAAGCAGCTCTCCCATAGTTTGTGCAAACTGATTTTGCTGGCTTCTTGTCAATCCTTTAAAATAGTTCTGACTGCCAAGTTTTTTTCTGAGCTTCTTCATAGCTTTCCTCCCATGATTTTTTTACTGGTTCTTCCTCCATAAATTGATAACTCCACAAGACAGAAGGATGGTGATCGGCATCTTCCAAAAGTTCTTGATAAATGACTCCAGCTAAACATTCAGATAGCTCTTCTTTTTTCTTTGTTAGTTCATGGATTCTGATCAATGTACCTTCAAGATTGCGTGCATGTACGGTTGCGAATACCCGATGTCCCGTTAGTGCAGCTCTTACCGCAGCATGTGCAGTTGATTCATCTCTTATCTCACCAATAATCAACAAATCAGGGCGATGCCGTAATGCGAGCTTCAAAAGTGTGTCATAAGTCTGTGCTATTTTGGGATTGATCTGCAATTGCAGAAAGAATGGTTCTTCGATCTCTACAGGATCTTCGATCGTGATTACTTGCCGTTTTTCTTTCAAAGCCAACCGATACATTAATGACGTCTTGCCTGATCCGACTGGTCCACTGAATAGATATAATCCACGTCTAACGGTTTTCTGCAAAATAGTTGCAAAATCTCGAGAATTAAAGCAACGATGAGGTGTTTCAGAAATACCGTATAATAGCCGAATCACTAAGCTTTCTCGTTGAAGGTAATCTCCTACAGAAGACAGTCGTAACCGAACCTTCTGTTTTTCTAAAGAATAGGTCAATGCACCTAATTGAGCTTTTCTTTTTTCTCCGATATCCATTTGTCCCAAATACTTAAATCTTGAAATCAATTGCTGGCCATCTGCCGAAGATACTTCCTTCCAGAACGTTCGTTTTTTGCCATAGCGAAAATAGATGTAAAATACTTCTGAAGCTGGCAAGACATATACGTCTTGGGCATGTTTGGCGAAACTTTCACTTATCATTTGATCTGATAATCGTTTTATTTCCATTATTCTCCCCTCCACAAAAAACATACGTCTTTTTGATCTTTTTGTTTCAAATAAAATGAATTTATTAAAAAACATTGGCAAAAAACGAATTTATGTTATACTTATAAAAATTTATCTTGGGAGGCATTCCATTGGAATCAACATTAAAGAGATACATCGAAGTAGCAAGTAAAAAAAAGCCCGCTGATCTAGTAATCAAACAGGCTAAGATCGTCAATGTCTTTACGAAAGAGATCATGGAAAAAGATGTAGCGATTTACGAAGGAATGATTGTAGGGATTGGTGAATATGAAGGAAAAAGCGTACATAATGCTAAGGGGCAATATCTAGTACCAGGATTCATTGATGGACATGTGCATATTGAAAGTTCACTTTTATCACCAAGTGAATTTTCAAAAGTATCCTTGCTTCATGGAGTTACTACTGTAGTAACAGATCCCCACGAAATAGGAAACATCGCTGGGAGTACTGGTCTTCAATTTATGATAGAAGATGCAAGACAAACGCTTATGAATATTTTCTTTATGCTCCCTTCTTGTGTACCTGTCACTCCATTTGAGACAAATGGTGCAAATCTAAATGCCAAAAATCTAGCACCTTTTTTACAAAATCCCGAAGTTTTAGGCTTAGCTGAAGTCATGAACTATCAAGCAGTAGCAAATAATGAAGCAGATATCCTAGAAAAGATCCAATTGATGCACCAGCATAAGAAAAAGATTGACGGACATGCAGCTGGTATCGGCATGGAAGAATTAAATGTTTATCCCGCAGCTGGTATTCGGACGGATCATGAAGCTACAACTGCAAAAGAGGCTAAAGAACGTTTGGATCTTGGTATGTATTTAATGGTTCGAGAAGGGACCGTTGCAAAAGATCTGGCATCGCTACTACCGGCGATCACGCCTGATAATTCAAGAAGATGCTTCTTTGTCACCGATGATAAACTCATCAATGATTTAGTTAAAGAAGGATCAATTGACCATATCGTCCGTCAAGCTATTTCAATGGGAATTGATCCATTACAGGCAATCCAGATGGCAACATTGAATGCAGCAGAATGTTTTGATTTGAAAACACTAGGTGCGATTGCTCCTGGATATCAAGCTGATTTCTTCTTAACAGACGATCTTACCAAGCTGCCAATTCATGAAGTTTTCTATAAGGGAACATTGGTCGTCCAATCTGGTCAACTCGAAGACCATTTATTTGCTGATCATTCAAATCCATACATGTGCTGTCTACCAAACCTAAATGCTCAACCATTGCATCCTCGTTCGTTAGAGCTGCTTCTCCCTTCTTCACAAGCCCATGTGATCGAAATTATCCCGAATAGTCTTGTCACGAACGATTTGGTAGAAAAAGTGGACCGACAAGGCGAACGATTCATTCCTTCAATCGAAAAAGACCAATTAAAGATTGCGGTGATCGAGCGTCACCATCAAACCGGAAATATTGGGTTAGGCATCGTAAAAGGATTTCAGCTGAAACAAGGGGCGATAGCGACAACGATTGCTCATGACTCTCATAATCTAGTTGTCGTGGGGACAAATGATGAGGATATGCTGTATGCTGCTAATCTTTTGATTCAAAAAGGTGGCGGGATGACTGTTGTCAATAAACAGAAGGAAATGGCTTGTCTTCCTCTACCGATAGGCGGTATCATGACACAGGAACCTTTTTCGTTCGTCAATGAACAGCTGAATGAATTAATAGCTGAAACACATCAACTTGGGGCAGCTAAAACCTTTGATCCTTTTTTGACACTTTCTTTCTTAACATTATCTGTCATACCCGAATTGAAGATCACTGACAAAGGATTATTTTCATTCTCTCGATTCCAATTGATTCCACCTTGTTGAAAACCGAGGAAATAGGTATATCTTAAATCAAAAAAGTCCCAGAAAATGCACATGACAGATGTAATGTGTTTTCTGGGATTTGATTTATATTTTTATGAAAGTAAAAAGTTCATTCACAGACTTTTCTTTTTGGTCTTATCTTGAAATTGAGCTTCTACTCGATAAATACGTTGACCTTTCGAAGAAAATTTTTCTTCATACTCCGTCATAATATTGCCTTCAAATTGACTTTGATGCAAATCCAACCATACCTGTTTGAGGATCATGCCATATTGAGAAAAACTTGCCAGCGAATACTCAAACAATCCTTGATTATCTGTTTTGAAGTGGATTTCTCCATTTGGGCGGAGGATCTGTTCATCTACAGCAAGAAAAGTTTTGTATGTCAAGCGCCGTTTTTCATGTCGTTTTTTCGGCCATGGATCAGAAAAATTCAGATAAATCTGATCTACTTCGCTGTCAGCGAAATATTCTGTCAATGCTGATCCATCCACATGCAGAAGCTTCAGGTTAGGAAGCGGTTGTTCAATCAACTTGTCTAATGCTATAGAAACAACACTTACTTGCATTTCTACTCCAATATAATTGATTTCAGGATGGGCTTTTGCCATTCCAGTGATGAACTGGCCTTTCCCCATTCCAATCTCAATGTGGATTGGATGATCGTTTCCAAACAATTCATTCCATTTCCCCTTCCACAATGTTGGATCACTAATTACAAAATTCGGGTGAGCCGCTAACATTTCCGCTGCTCCCGGACGATTTCGGACACGCATTATTTATCTCCATTCCTTTCTCTAATTAAAAAGGTCTGGCCAAATCTCCGCAGAGTTTGGGCCAAACCTCAGCCACTGAAAATTCGTTTTAATTGTAAAATTTCTTCGTTCATTCGTCGATGATCTTCACGTTTGCAGTATCTAGTGATTTCTTGGAGCAAATTCATGGCCGCATACCAGTGAAACTTTTCAAGCATTTCGTCAGTTGGACGTATGCCATAACTGATCAGCCATTGATTCCAACTGGATAGAGGCACATAATTCCCTAAAATCGTTGCAATATCTACCGCAGGGTCTGCAAACATGATTGAATCCCAATCCACGAGATATAAATAATTTTTACATACTAACCAATTTCGATGATTTACATCTCCATGCACCACTGATAGATTTTCCTTATCTATCGGCGGGATCTGCTCACGAAGAAATCGATGGACGATTTGCAGAAATTGATTTTTCTGGAGTTCTTCTGGTAATTCTTTTTCATATTTTTGCAACATCTTCTCCGGCGTCATAACACGTCCGCCGATACGGGTCAGCATGGTTTTAAGAGAATTTGAATGATGTAAATGGTACAAAACATCAATCACGTCATTTCTTTGACCAATCTCATTAGGAGTTAGCAAGCGGCCTTCTAGCCATTCTTGTGCTGTCAAGGTATCGCCATTCCCCGTTCGTTTTGTCCAAACAAGTTTTGGTGTAATTCCTTCCCGTGAAAGAGCAGCCAACATCGGAGTCGTGTTTCGTTTAATAAAGACTTTGTCTTCATCACGCATGCCTATGTATGTTTTTCCTGTATCGCCTTTGATGGGACGTAACCGCCACTCTTGGTCTAACTGAAACTCCATCATGCATTCTCCCGTCCTCTTACTCTTTGTTTTGCAGTACTTATTATTCTAGTCGCCTGATCACTACACGTCAAGCACATATACGTTCTTTTTCATTTATTTGCCATTCAAAAAACCGACTTTTCTCAAAAAAAATAGAACGAACAGCATTCTTACTGTCAACGCTCTATTTTTCATGTTCATTTTTATCCTACACAGCTTTGTTTTCAGTCTGACATCTTCTTCAAACGAGTTGGTACATATAGTTTAACAAAGAGACCCGTAACAATCAAATAAGCCGCTAGCGGAACCCATCGCTGCTGACCATCCAATACGACTGCAGCAATCAATCCAAAGATAACCGATGCGATAACTAATACCCATGTGAGCAGATACTGGATTGCTTGCTTCTTCTGATTCTCATGGATTGGATAAAGCTGAACGAGCACCATGTAACGGAACTGGCTCGCTAAAGGCAACAATTGGAAACCGATTAAATATAAAAATAAAGAACCGATTATCAGACTAAAATAAAAGTCGATCACTCCGAAAATCAATACCCCACCTATAATTACTAACCGGAAGTAAAGACCACTAAAATCAGAACCTCTTGCCAATCTTCTTGCAAACAAATAAAGATAAGTGTTTTTTGATTCTCTCTTAATATGAGTCAATATAGGATCCAAGTAGCGTCTTCTTTTTACCTTTGCCGTAATTTCAGGAACATCGGTGAATAAATTAATAAATTGATAGATTTGATGCAACCTTTGTTCTTCTACATGCACCATTTTCTCCCAATCCAATCCTTTTTCCTGTTGCTTCCACAAAAACCAGTAATATAGACTTGCCTGTACCAATGCACCTGCTACCCCTGCCCAGACTAGCCAATAAAATGAAAGAAGCAGAATGAGCATAGAAGAAAGTAACCAACCTGTTTTCCAATAACGAATGACCTGTTGATCTAGCCGAAACAATTCTGCTCGCTTAATTTGCAGATGACTGAATTTCAAACTCCATAATATAATCAGATAGACGAAAAACATCGAAAAGACTTGCTGAGTACTAACCACCACTAATGGCATAGCAAATCCGCATGCCAATATCAAAAGGATCATCGGAAAAATGCAAGAATAGCGAAAAGCTCGTTCCAAATAGGTCTGCATTTCCTTTTCTTTCGGAAGTAAAAAAACAATATCTGCTGCCTCCGCAAAAGTAGCCATCTTGCCTACAAATAAACAGAGCATCCAAAATACAGAGATTATCATTCCCCCAAGTGCAAAAGGCGGATGCAAGGTTTTCAACCAGCTAGAATAGTACAATCCCACGCCACCAATTAAGAAAAGACAAACTAAAACAAAATGATCGTTCAACACATAGCGCATATATTTCATCATTTTCTTTTGATGCCTTGCTAAACGTTTTTGAAAAAAACTACTCATGTGCCTGCTCCTTTGTTAAAGCGATATAGATTTCGTCCAAAGAAGAATCCGGCAGATGAAATTCTTTTCTCAACATCTCAAGGGTTCCATCTGCTCGTATCTCTCCGTTATGTAAGACCACAAAACGGTCACAGTATTTTTCTGCAGTAGCTAAAATATGCGTAGACATCAAAATACCGGCTCCTTCTTTTTTCATCTCTACCATCAATTCAAGCAGCGCATTGATAGCTAGTGGGTCCAATCCTAAGAATGGTTCGTCAATGATATATAAAGAAGGCTCGATCAAAAAGGCGCATAAGATCATCACTTTCTGCTTCATCCCTTTTGAAAAATTAGCCGGAAACCAGTCAAGGCGATTAGACAAACGGAAAGTCTCTAACAGCTTTTCAGCTCTTTTCATTGCTGTATCCATAGGTATATCATAGGCCATTGCAGTGACTTCGATATGTTCCCTCAAAGTCAATTCTTCATATAAAGAAGGCGTCTCTGGAATATACCCAATTTGTTTACGATATTCTTCTGTATTTTTCTTTAAAGATAGATGATTGATTTCTATCGTTCCCTTTGTAGCTTCCAACAGACCGATAATGTGCTTGATGGTTGTACTTTTCCCTGCTCCGTTCAGCCCAATCAATCCTACTATCTCTCCAGGCTGTACGTTGAAACTGATATCTTTTAACACAGGGAGATGGCCATACCCTCCTGTGACATGATCGATAATTAAACTCATTCTTTTTCCTCCGCCATTTATTTTTATTTATTATACCACGAAGAAAATGACGGTATTTTGTTTTTTTCCTTACAATGGCTTTAACTTATGGTAAAGTTAAGCTGAAGTATTTATTCTTTATGGAAAGGATGTTTTTTATGGAAAACTGTATTTTTTGCAAAATCATCAATCAAGAAATCCCAAGCTATAAAATTTATGAAGACGACAAAGTCTATGCTTTTTTAGACATTTCTCAAGCAACGAAAGGACACACGTTAGTTGTTCCTAAACGTCATGTAGCAGATATTTTTGAATATGATCCTGAACTTGCAGGAGAAGTTTTTTCACGTGTGCCTAAGATTGCTCAAGCATTAGAAAAAGCTTTTCCAGAAATGAAAGGTCTTAATATCTTGAATAACAACCGTGAATTAGCTTATCAATCTGTTTTTCATTCACATATCCATTTAGTTCCTCGCTATAGCAAAAAGGACGATTTTTCTATCCACTTTGGCAACCATCAAGACAGTTATGGACCAGAAGAACTAAAAGCTATTCAAGAAACAATCGTAAAGCAGGTGCATAGCGATGATTAAAAACTTTTTCAAAGGACTGCTATTCGGAGCTGCTGCTGGAACTGTCGGTGGTCTGCTATTTGCACCTAGGAGCGGGAACGAAACAAGAAAAAAACTAATTGAAGAACTGGAAGAAGCAACCACTCTGACTAACGATTTAAATAACAGCTTGGATCATTTTAAAAGCGCATTGATCGAGACAAAAGAAACAGCTGAATCTGTGATTCCCGCTTTCCAAGAAGCCATCAACAAAGATATCGAAAATTTTAAATTCCAAGCCGAACCACGTATCGCCCAAATCAATGAACAAGTAGAAAAACTAACAGCTGATCTGCCTGAGTATCCTGATCACATACAATAATGATCATTTTCTCAACAGATATGACTGTCTAATAGAGGAATAATTGCACATTTCCTAGGAATGTGATGAAATTTTGAATTTTGTTTGAAACTATCACGAGAACGCTTTTAAAGGGCATGGGGTATGGTATAGTTAATATATAAAAAATAATAACTAATTACAGGAGTGCAAACATTAATGAAAAAAAAATCAATTATTTTGGCAGCTACTAGTGCGTTGGCTGTTTTAACTCTAGCGGCTTGTTCAGGCGATACCAATAAAGATATCGCAACGATGAAAGGCGGAACGATCACTGTATCTGATTTCTACGATGAAGCAAAGCTCGAATCATCGAACCAATCATTAGTACAACGGATGATCATCTATAAAGTATTCAATAACAAATACGGCGATAAAGTAACAGATAAACAAGTGGATGCAGAATACGACAAACAAGCGAAATCTTTAGGTGATACTTTTGAATCACAATTAGAAACTGCTGGGTATACGAAAGATTCTTACAAAGAATATATCCGTAACAATCTAGCTTTTGAAGCTGGTTTGAAGGCTCATGTAGATATTACAGATGATGATTTGAAAACTGCTTGGGAATCTTTCCATCCAGAAGTAGAAGCACAAATCATCAAATTATCAAGTGAAGATGAAGCAAAAGATGTCAAAAAATCAGCGGACGATGGGGATGATTTCTCTAAATTAGCCGAAGACAAATCAACTGATTCAGAGACAAAAGAAGATGGCGGTAAAGTCAAATTCGACTCAACGACAACAACCATTCCTGCAGAAGTAAAAGAAGCAGCTTTCAAATTGAAAGACGGCGAAGTCTCTAACGTTATTACTGCAACAAATACTACTTCTTATGCAACAGAATACTATGTTGTCAAAATGGTGAAAAACCAAAATAAAGGCAACGACATGGATAAATACAAAGATCAATTAAAAGAAATCGCTACTGAAACAAAATTAAGTGACAATGCATTCACGACTAAAGTAATCGGTGAAGAATTAAAAGATGCAAATGTAAAAATCAAAGACGATGCCTTTGAAAATGTGTTGAGTGCATTCACAACAACTTCATCAGGTGCTAAAGACTCAAGTGAAGCCACATCTTCAACAAAGAGCTCTGACACAAAATCAACTGATTCAACAAAAGAATCTTCAACTGAAGAAACAACTGATTCATCAAAATAAAAGAAAACAAAAAAAGCGAAGACTTATGTCTCGCTTTTTTGTTTTGAATGAAAAAAATAAATTTTTGCTATAAATCTTTTGGTACATAGAAACTTCGGTTGTCCATACCAAAAATCCGATCTGTGTATTTTCCTGGTTCTGTTTGACGAATCGAAGTCAACATCATCTGCATGGAAGCATCAATATTGTCGATTTGATGTAATATTTCTGCTTCCATTATCCTTGGACGTACAGGAGAACCATATTCTAATAGGCCGTGATGTGCTAAAACCATATGACGTAATACGAGAACATCTTCGTCAGCTTCGTTGATTTTCAGCGCAAGACAGGCTTTAGTTATTTCTTCGTCAATCAATACCAAATGTCCGATTAAATTCCCTGCAAGCGTATATTCTGTCGACATAGGACCGGAAAGTTCGATCACCTTTCCTAAATCATGCAAAATGATACCCGCATATAATAATGGTCGATTCAACTCAGGATATTCATCGGCAATTGATTTTCCTAAGTGAAGCATTGTCAAAGTATGATAAGCTAATCCACTGGCAAATGCATGATGGTTTCTTTTGGCTGCCGGAAACTCAAAAAATTGTTTTTGGTATTTATTGAGTAGATAGCGAACGATCCGATTCCAATGCGCATTTGTGATTTCAAATAATAATTGATTGATTTCTTCTTCCATTTCTTCTTTCTTCAAAGGGGCTCTTTCCATGTATAAACTAGGTTCCCCTGGCTCATCCATCCTTGTTAAACGCATGTGAAGAATCTTTACTTGCGGGTTCCCTTGATAAACCTCTCTTTTACCGTTTAGAAAAACGACTGTGCCGGCTGTAAATTTATTGATTTCTTCTTCCGAAGCATCCCAGTACTTGCCATCGATAGTACCTGAAGTATCTTGGAAAGTAAAAGCAATAAATTTTTTTCCGTTTTTAGCGATTCTTACATCTGCACTTTTGATCAGGACAAATTGCTCAAACTGCTCATCGATTACTAAATCACGAATTTTTTTCATTATTTGCTCCTTCTAATTGTTTTACGGTTTGGTTCATCTCATGGTAATAGCTTACCATTTCTTTATCAGAAGAAAAACAAATTATTTGATACTTTTCTCCAAATTTAGCTAAAAGTTCAGCTAATTGATACTTTCGCTGATGATCATAATGAAGCCAGCCATCATCTATGATGATCGGGCATATCGAACGATTGGCTTCTAACGAGAGGTAAGCAAACCTCATCGCCATTATCAGCTGATCTTTCGTACCTGTAGACAACTCATAGATTGGAAAGTCTGTATATCCGTCTGTTAAAGTCAGTGTATCGTTTTTCAGTAATATCTTCTGATAATTTCCTTTTGTTAAAATACCTAAATAATCACCCGCTGCTTTTAACAACTGTGGTAATTGTCTTTCACTCATCTCTGTTGAAAGATCGCCTAAGAATGTTCCGGCGATTTCAAATGCGCCCCATTCCTCCAGCAATTCCTGCAATTTTGCTTTTTGTCGGCTAGCTTGTTGATAGAGTTCGTCCAATGTGCCGTCTCTTTGCAGCTCTTCTACTTGAAGTTGGAGTCGTTGCCGATTTTCACTTGCTTCTTTTTCTTCTTGCTGGAGTTGGCCTTGTTTTTCTTTCAGTTGCCGCAGTCTTACAGATAATTTCTCTTTCGTCAGTTCTTCAGGAAACAGTGGACGAAGCATTTCTGACAGTTCATTGTATCTTTTCATCTGCTGTTCGGCTTGTTTGGCTTTTTGTAAAAAGACAGGTACTTCCGAAGGATAAGATAATCCAGCTTGGCTCAATTGTTCGCTGTATTCTTGTACCCATACTTTTTGTTTCTTTTTCAATTGATTGATTTCTTGCTTCAATAAAGTATTTTGCTGATAGCTTCTGGCAAATTTCATCTGTTCCATTTCTTGGATAAAACGGGAAAGCATAGCCATTTTTTCTGAGATCGTCTTATCTTGTATGGGTAGCCATTCTTTAACAAACTCAAATTTCTGATCGATCTGTTGTAGTTTTTCTTGGATTTCCTGCTCTCTTTTATGTTTCCGCACAAATACGCCATACAATTTCTGATAATCTATGACTTCTTGCCCATATTCTTTCATGAGTTTGAGTGTATCCATCTTTCCTAAGTGCCGATGATCAGCAAAACGATATACTTCTTGCTGAAGAATCTGTTTTTCTTCTTCTATTCTCTTTTGTTTTTCTTCTGCTTCTGCTAATTGGGCTAAAGCTAAATCAAGCTGACCTAGTTTTTCTTGCCACATTCCTTTTATTTCTGAGAAATCATTTTTAGTTTTGACCTTTGGTTGCTGTTTGTAGAAGAAATAGCCAATCATGCCTGCACCAATTAGTAAAAGGATCACTTTTAAGGGCATTGGAACAAATATACCTGCAATGATTATTGCTCCGCCAGCAATTAGCATATAGGGTTTAGATGAAGGGGTTGGTGCTATCTCTGACTGATTTTGTAATAATGCTGGATAAGTCTCTTCCAACTCATTCACTTCTGCTTCGATCATTTTTTGCTGTTCTTTAGCTATCTGGAGACGCACAGAAATCTGGCTTTCTAGATCAGCAATCCTTCTTTCTTCAGCCAGAAGATTCTTCCACTCTTCTTCATATAAAAATTCTTCCGGTAACGGATTTTTCTGCCACTGCCATCTTTGTTCCAAGATTTTCAATTCTGAATTTGTTTCTCTAGTCTCTATTTGAAGTCTTTGCCATTCTTCGCTTAATTGTTCCGTTGTAAACTGGAGTTGTTGGAGGTCTTTTAGTTCTTGCTCCTGCTCTAAATAAAAATAATATCTAGCTGACTGCTGATCCATCCCGCTATGCTTTTCCAGAGTTGCTTCTAATTCTTCTAAACGCTCATTTGTTTGCTGATACCGTTTGGAAAAAGACTCCAGATCAAGAAGAAGTTGTTCATCAGGAAGACCTGTAGCGATGTTTTTTTTGAGGGATTGCCATTCTTCATATAAAGAAAAATTGAGTTCTTGCTGTCTGGCTAGTGCAAATTGCTTATTCGCCTCATTTAGTTGTTCCAGTAACTGTTGCTGTTGCGACTCGTATTCCTGTTCTTGTTGGATCAACTTGCCAAAATAAGCTTCCTGTTCTTGTTTTAGATGGATTTTCTCTTGAAGCTCTTTCCATTCATTTAATTTTTGATTGATCAGCAGTTTTTGGCCTTTTTTCTTGAATAACTGTTGTGCTTTCTGATAATATTCTTGTCTTTTTTGGAATACTTGAGAACTGCCCGTAATTCCTAAAGAAATCAGTGCATCATGTAGCTCTTTTTCTCTCAAGTGATCTAGTTCCATCAACTGTTCTTGCTGGAAAGTAAATACCTGCTGGAATAACTCTTTCGTCAAAGGTGCAATCAGTTTTTCTAGTAATTCATCACTTCCAACTTGATTCCCCAGCCATACCTTCGATTTTCCACGATTTTGCTGTTTATAGCGTTCGACAGCAAACTCACCGTATATAGGATGTTTAAGCCATATTTTGCCACCATAGGCTGAGCCGTCTTTTGGTGTATAATCCTTTTTTTTGCGGCCTTTTGAAGGGAATCCAAATAAGATGGCTTGGATAAATTGATAAATCGTTGATTTTCCTGCTTCATTTTCCCCATAGATCAGCTGATTGCCTGAATAAAAATCAAAACTTTTTTGACGCCATTTTCCAAAAGCAGCAATCTCGATCCTTAAAATCTTCATTCCTGATCCTCCTCAAATAAAAAATCTTGATTAAGTAGCTGCTTGGCTTTTTCAAGTGTTTCTTCTTGATATTCCGGCAGTTCGCTCAATATTTTAGCCGCTTCTTGGTGGCTATATACTTCATTTAAAATTTGTTGGAAATCTTGAGGTGTCTGATAGTATTGAAATAGCTGTTCCATCAATTTAGCAGAAGCAGCAAGTGGAATCTTCGTATAAAAAGTATCCTCCATGAGAGAAATACGCCAAATAAATAAATCCCTTATCCTATCTGAAAATTCCTCTAACAGATAATCTAATAACTCTCCTGATTGTATTCGCTCTAGAACATCTGTATTGAGATGGTCATAATCTTTTAATTTTATCTCAATTAAACTAAATCCATCCTCTACTTTTGAAAGTTGCTGACGAATATGAACAATGACCTCTTTTGTCGTCCTCGCTTGCCTCAATGATATTTCCTTTGTCTTCCAATAGACCTCTGCTACTTTAATCGGATGTATTTGACAACTTCCTTTACTTAATTCAACAAGTAGAATGGATGTAGAAGTTTGTTCTTTTTTAGTGTGACCTTGAGGCGCACCTGGATAAACGATGGTTTGCTTTTCATTTAAAACTGTTGGCACATGGATATGCCCCAAAGCCCAATAATCGTATCCTTTTTCTTGCATTTTTGAAGGTTGGAAAGGGGCATAGTTCCCTTTTTGCGAGGTACCAGGTTCCCCATGATACAAACCAATATGGTAATCTGTGAGTTCTCTAGAAGGAAATTCCATCACTTTGTCTTTTTGAATCCATGGTTGTCGATAACTGAATCCACTGAGAGAGACAGTTTCTCCACTTTTTATCGTTATTTTTTTTGTCTCTACCGTTTCGGATGTAAATAAATGGACATTTTTAGGAAAGGAGAACCAATACCGCTCTTTTTGATAGAAATCATGATTTCCGAATATTATAAATACAGGTATATGATTTTTTTCTAACCGTTTCATCTGTTCTGAAAAATGTTTCTGTATTTTTAATGAAGGACGATTTTGATGAAAATTATCTCCTGCAAGTAAAACAAAATCAACGTTATTTATTATTGCCTGTTCAATGATATTTGATAAAACGGTCAGATTCGTCTTCAATAGTTTTTCCTGTACAGTTTTATCTAGAGTTGTCAGTCCTTCAAATGACCGATCCATATGTAAATCTGCCGCATGGATAAATTTCACCATTAAAAATTCCCTCCTCTTTTTCTTTTATCATACCATTTTCAATGTTTTTTTTCATCAATAACCGAAAATTTGTTCGTATTATGTAAAGAAATTACGATAAATAGTCGGCTTCAAAAAATGAGTTTATTCGAAAAAAGATTGTGACATGATTTTTGTCACAATCCTAAATATTTATATTCTATACTCCCTAAATTAGTTTATATGGTAAGAATTCTTTCAAAAGCTTGAGATACTCCGTCTTTATCGTTTGAAACGGTAATATAATCAGCTTTTTTCATGATCTCTTGATGACTATTTCCCATTGCAAAACTAATATTTGCACTCTCAAACATAGATAAGTCATTTAAACTATCCCCGATCGCGATTCTCAAAGGTTTTTTTAAATTGTAGATTGATTCCAAACGATCAAACACCGTGCCTTTAGATACATTTTGAGGCACGATCTCAATGTTTACAGGTGCTGATTCAGTAACAGTCACATTTAGCATCTTTTTCAAACGGTTAAATATATTCGCTTTCAATTGACGATTGGGAATAAAAATAAAAAATTTGTAAATGCTGATATCATCCTTTTCTATAATTTCCTCAATATTATTATAAGGAATAGAGCAAATAGATCTTTCATACTCAAGCTCATAGTTCAACTCCTTGACAGAAAATTCACTGCCTACCTCGTGAAAGATTTTTTTCATTTTATTTTTATAGTTCTGCGATTCATAACTTCCGAGATTCGTATATATTTTAGTTGGAAATTTCGATATGACAGAATCAATTTTTTTTACATCCTTTTTATCGAAAAAAGACTCAAATATTTTTTTTTCTCCATCAAATCCAACAGAACCATTTAATCCTACTGCTGGAACCATTAAACCAGATTTTTTGAGAATATTATTAATGTCTTCTACTTCTCTTCCAGAACAAATGAATGGAAAACAGTCTTTAGGTAAATGTTGCATTGTTCTTGCATTTTTTTGACTAATGCTCTGGTCAGAATTCAAAAGAGTACCGTCTAAATCTATACCAATTAGTTTCATTTTATCCATGTCTCCTATACGTTAATTATACATTCACTACTGATTATAAGTCTAAATTTCTTACAAAACATATACTAATTATACCTAATTTAAGTAAGTATAAGAATCATTTTAAGAATAGAAACGGACATTTGTATACTGTTCTCTATATTTTTGATTTATAAATAAACGTGTATTGTATCAAAATCAATTATATCGTTATTTTATAATAACCAACTATAAAAAAACAAAGTAGGTGAAAACTAACTTTGATATTCATAGAAAACTCTATTAGTTCAATTTAGTAAAAGATTTAAACAAAAAAAGATGAACTATTTCTAGTCCATCTTTTTACCTTTGCGTGGCGACGTCCTACTCTCACAAGGGGCAACCCCTCACTACAATCGGCGCTAAGAAGCTTAACTTCTGTGTTCGGCATGGTTACAGGTGTATCCTTCTCGCTATCGCCACCACACTGTGGTGTTA